>CAZDYR010000109.1:0-7732 GCA_964509625.1 uncultured Smithella sp.
GTATCAGGGTGATACAGGCCAACACATGAATAATGGTTAATAATGTTGTCATCTTTTTCGTCCTTTTTGATCTATAATGCAATCTACTTAATATTTAAGCCGATCTGGTTACATATCATCGGCGGCTGTTTAATTCAACGCTTCTTTATGTTTTCCCAAAGGCGTTGAATTAATTAATGGAAACAACTATATATTTAACAACTGCATTTGCTAATACCGGGCAATCCCCCTCAAAAGCGCGCGGATCATATCCAAATGACGGGAAATCGTCAACTTTTTTCTTTTCAGCTGTAAATTGATAAACAAAACAGAAGTTGATTTAAAGCTTAGATCAGCT
Source organism: uncultured Smithella sp. (assembly GCA_964509625.1). Taxonomy (GTDB): domain Bacteria; phylum Desulfobacterota; class Syntrophia; order Syntrophales; family Smithellaceae; genus UBA8904. Next base: position 338 of record CAZDYR010000109.1, read on the forward strand.
CCATTACACTAAAGTAAATTAAGCTGGTTAATTGCCCATAGAGTGAACCGGATCGATACTCAATTCAATAGCTTCACAGCAGATGAAACGGAAACAGGTATTGTCGGAATATTTATTGTTGCACCATTAATAGATTATTATCTTGACTGATTTTTGAATTCACTTCCTGAATCACCTTTTCGATACAATCTTTAAAGGCAAAGGACAAACTTTCAACCATACTATTTGCGTAATCAGCTTGTAAGTCAGTAATTTTATCGTAACGACTTTTAATCGTCCGCCCAACCACTGCAGCTTCAATATCCTTTGCCAGAACCACTGAGCCCTTTCTTGAAAGCCTCATGTGCATACTAACTTTTGAAAGTGCTGGCCCGGCACTTTCAGAAGAATTTGCACCAAAGGCCAAAACAAGAAAAATAATTGAACCATATTGCCGATAGGGCCCCATCGTATTGTGGTCCTTAATTATTAATTCCAATAAATAATCGCAATGATCTGAGCCCTGTATTAAAGTAAAATTTCCCGATCGTTTTGCTTCGTTGACCATTCCAGTGCTCACAAAATTCATCAGGTCTTCGCTCAAACTCAATTTGCCCAAAACACATTCATATTTCACATCCCATATATTGACAAAAATTAGAGGCAAGACGAAAGTTTTTTTATGATCAACTTTTGTGGCTTCCGGAAAATTCTTTGTTTCGTTTTTTATGCTTTCAAAACAAAGATTAACTTTTGCCTTATTATCAATTATTTTTGAATCATGCAAATAACTGAGAGGGTAAGATGTCTTGCCCATCCCTGAAATTATATGATTCGTACATCCGCAACACAGCGCAATCAGTGATGTCATAATGATAATTTTTTTTAACATACGCTTCCTACCTTTGGTACCTCAAAAGCCTTATTCTGCTTCTAATTATTTCCTTCCAGATACTTTCGTCTGCACAATCTATGGCTTTCTGATATAATTTCAAAGATTCATTGTAATGATTATTTTTATGATATTCTGAATATAAATCAGCTTTTAATAAGCATGCATAGCAGCCGCAATCATCAACATTTATATTTTCCACAACAGATAAAGCGTCAGACATATTTGATTGGAATAGTAACAACAGTGCTTGAGCATATATATAACAGCCATGCGACTTATCGTTGAACCCGGATAAAAATGTCTTCAGGGTTTCAAAATCTTTTCTTTTCAAAAGGTCATAGGTGTTTTGAAGTAAACTATTAACTTCTTCTTTGTCTTTGTATTTTTCTGTGGGAACGATTACATACCTTTTGTAGGGTAGATTATCGTATTTCTCAATGATCTTTTTGAATTCAGTATCCGTAACCAGCGTATACCTCGGTTGCGCGCAACCGACCAGACACATAGCCACACAAAAAAACAGGAAATATTTTTTAAAAACCATTGGGAAGCCTGATTCTGATAAAAAATTATAAATACTTTGATGAACTTGGGTCGTTTATATAACGCATTGAAAAAACCATTACAAGCCCTAATCTTAAAAGGCAAAAGTTCATGCTAATGTTTTTTTCAGACATCAGCTTTTACAAATTGAATTCTTCATCTGCTGATCCCCACCCCCACGCGGTCGCAGTACCTCCGGATCGGACAGGCGCTGCACATGGGCGAAATGGGCTTGCAGATTTTCCGGCCGAAAAAGACCAGGAGTGTGTTGTAAATGATCCAATGTTTGCGGGGAAGTTTGGCGCGAAGCGCCATTTCCGTTTCATCCGGCGTTTTGGTCACTACATAACCCAGACGGTTGGAAATGCGATGCACATGCGTATCCACACAGATGCCGTCTTTTCCGTAAGCCAGCGTGATGACCAGGTTTGCCGTTTTTCTTCCGATGCCCTTGATGCTCAAGAGATCATACAGATTGTCCGGTACTTTTGAGGCAAAGCGGTCAATGAGTTCGCGGCAGATATGATGAACGGTTTTGGCTTTCACCCGGTAAAAGCCAACTGGATAGATGGCTTTGGCAATTTTAGTCTCAGAAACCTTCAGCATTTCTTCAGGCGTGGAGGCCAGCGCAAAGAGCCGGTCGGTCGCCTCTGCCGTGACTTCATCCTTTGTGCGCAGGCTCAGGAGCGTCGACATTAAAATAACAAACGGATCCCGCTCGCTTTCGGCCAGGTGAGACACAATGGGCATCTCACCCAGGTCCAGTTCCTTTTTCAGAATTTTGACAATTAAATGGATGTCTTTGTCCCTCATGAAAGAGGCCACCTCCGAAGGAATTGATGAGCAGGCGTTTCCATATTACGGCGCCCTGCGAAAATCAAGGCTTTATCGGTAATGCAGGAAACAGGAGTATAGCACTAGAATGATTGGCAAAGCACCCATTCATCCCTTGTGTTTTTCCTTGACAGCGCCTCTTTATTCCTATAATGCGGTCTCTGCACCTTTGCGCGCACATGATGGAGTTTGGCACTTCAGGGAAACGGATTCTCACGAAAATCCCCGATAATCAAGCAAATGAAGACCATCCGGCGGGTCGCCCTGCACCAAACCGAAAGAATGCAGGGGGGATTGATAGAATTCATGCAGAAAACCAAAAAGTATCCGATTAACCAACCTGATGAGATAGGCCGCCGAAAAAAGAAAATGGGACAGGTCGTCGTCATCGAAGACCGCTGCAAGGGATGCGGTTTTTGTATTGCCAACTGCCCCCGTCAGGTTTTGTGCGTTTCCTCCGTGTTTAACAAAAAGGGGTATCATCCCCCTCAGATTATTGATACCACCCGGTGCGTGAACTGCCATTTCTGCGAAATTCTTTGTCCTGAATTCGCCATCTACAGCATCGAATATGATGATTTTGGAGAGTGAGCCCTAAAGGAGACAGGTTTTGGTAGCAAAAGACGTTAAATCAGGAATGCATTTCATGAACGGCGACGAAGCCTGCTGCGAAGGAGCGCTTGCGGCAGGATGTCGTTTTTTTGCCGGCTACCCGATTACACCGGCGACGGAAGTTGCCGAATCCATGTCAAGACGGCTGCCCCAATTGGGCGGTATTTACATCCAGATGGAAGATGAAATCGCCTCCATGGCGGCGATTTTGGGCGCTAGCTGGGGCGGCGTTAAGTCCATGACCAGCACGTCCGGCCCGGGCTTTTCTCTGATGATGGAGAATATCGGATTGGGCATTTGCACGGAAACACCCTGCGTTATCTGTAATGTTCAGCGGGCGGGACCCAGCACGGGACTCCCCACGCTGGTAGCCCAGGGGGATATGATGCAGGCACGCTGGGGGTCGCATGGTCACTATGAAATCATCGCGCTTTCTCCCGCAAGTCCGCAGGAAATGTTTGACATGACCATTCGCGCGTTCAATCTGAGCGAATACTATCGCCTCCCCGTGCTGATCATGGCCGACGAAGTCGTCGGACACATGAATGAACGGGTCATCATTCCGCGCGAAGACGAGATTGAAATCATTTCGCGGCGCAAACCCACCGTTTCCCGGGAAGAGTATCTGCCCTATGAAGCGGACGATGACGGGATCGCCCCCATGGCCAACTGCGGCGACGGCTATCGGATTCATGTAACCGGCCTTACCCATGACGACCGCGGTTATCCGGCCATGAACGCCGCAGCGCAGGAACGCATGGTCACCCGCCTGGTTGATAAAATACGCAAAAACCGCGATAAAATTATCGTCACTAAAAATCTGTTCCTGGACGACGCCGAGGTTGTCGTGGTTTCTTACGGCATCAGCGCCCGATCCGCCATGCAGGCTGTGCGCAACGCCCGAAGCGAGGGCATCAAGGCGGGGCTGATCAAACTGGAAACCGTCTGGCCTTTTCCCGAAGAGCTTATCCGGACGGTTGCCGTCAACGCCAAAACATTAATCATGGCGGAAATCAACGGCGGCCAGATGATGCTGGAACTTGAACGCTGCGCCGGCGGTGCCTGCCCCGTCAGGCTGTTATCGAATTTCGGCGGAGCGATTCTCCACCCCCGCATGATCCAGGAAGCCATTTCCAAAGCAGCAAAAGGAAAATTATGACAACATCAAAAGCCGTTAAAAACTTTCCACCCCATCCGATGGATTCTCTGCTGAGAACAGAACGCATTCCGCACATCTGGTGTCCCGGCTGCGGCATCGGCACGGTTTTCAACGCCCTTTTGGCCGCGATCAAGAACACCGGCTGGGATCCGGACACCATCGCGATGGTTTCCGGTATCGGCTGCACCGGTCGCATGGCCGGTTACATCAAACTGGATTCCTTTCACACCACGCACGGCCGGGCGCTGCCGTTTGCCACCGGTCTCAAACTGGCAAAACCCGAAACAAAAGTCATCGTCGTCTCCGGCGATGGAGATCTGTTTGCCATCGGCGGAAATCACTTTATTCATGCCGCGCGCCGGAACATGGATATGACCGTTGTTTGCGTCAATAATTTCAACTACGGCATGACGGGCGGACAGCAGGCTCCCAGCACGCCGCTGGGCGCCAAGACCACCACAACGTTCAACGGATCGCCGGAAGAGCCTTTTAATCTCTGTGATCTCGCCGCTACCTGCGGGGCAACCTACGTTGCAAGATGGACGGCCATGCAGGTCCGTTCCCTTCGGAGTTCGATCAGTGAAGCGCTGGAAAAACGCGGCTTCAGCTTTGTCGAAGTCATCACGCCCTGCCCCTCATCTTTCGGCCGGCGCAACCGCATGGGAACCGCGCTGGAAATGCTGAAGTTTTATCAGGGCCGCTCGGTGATCCGGGGCGACATCGATCCCCGGGAAGCCACCGTAGACATTGACCGGGAAATCGTTGTGGGAAAGTTTGTCGATACCGAACGCCCCACATTCATAGATCATTATGAAAAATTCAACCGGCCGCAGATGCCGCCATGGCGTTCTCTGCATCCCGATCATCAGAAAGGGCGGTAACGACTATGCCGGATAAACGGGAAAGACATCTTTTAATCACCGGTTTCGGAGGCCAGGGCATTGTTCTGGCCGGAGACATCCTGGGAAAAGCCGCGACGCTCTATGACAACAAACACGCAACGATGACGCAGAACTACGGGCCGGAAGCCCGCGGCGGCTCGTGCTCGAGCCAAGTGATCATCAGCGGCGAAGAAATTCTTTTCCCCTGCGTGGAAGAACCGGAAATTCTGGTGTGCATGAGCCAGGAAGCTTATACTAAAAACATCAAGGCTCTGCGGCCGGACGGCACGTTTATCTGGGATACGGATCTGGTGCATACCCGCAAGACCGACATGCACTTCCAAACGTTTCATATTCCCGCCACACGTTTTGCCGAGCAATTGGGAACCAAGATGATGGCCAACATCGTCATGCTGGGATTCCTTTCCGCGGTTGAACCGATAGTGCATGCTGAAGCAATTAAAAAAGCGATCCTGGACTCCGTTCCCGGCTCGACAAAAGACAATAACCTCCACGCCTTCAATAAAGGCAGAGAGTACGGCACCTCCATCATCAAGGGTTTGGTGAAAGAAGAGCAGGCCAAACATCAGGATTAGAAAAAAAGACTCAAGCTAAAAGGCAAAAGGCACAAGATTACAACAACAAACCCCTCTGGGACAGAATCCCAAAGGGGTTTAATTTTTCATCCTTTATCCTTGGACCTTGGACCTTTTTCCTTGATCCTATTTTTTAATTGTAGCCTTCTTCGTATGCCAGCATATCCAGATGCAGCGTGGCAATATCCTCCACATCCAGATTCACATCCTCGGATGACTTGGGCAGCTCAACAATTTTAATGTACCGGCGGCACTTGTTGCAGACATCCACCCGATGGCTTTCTTCGCCTTCCACGGCAAAATAAGCCAGAGAGTGCTGTTCCTCATTGCCGCAGAAGGGGCATTTGATCCGGCGGAAGTGCCATTTATATCCGCACTGATGGCAGAAAAGATATCTCCGGCCGTCTTCGCTTTCCCGGATTTCACCAATTTTAGGCTCCTTGCCGCAGATCGGACAGTAGCCTTCCGTCCATTCGGATTTCTCAACAGCCGCTCCATATTTTTCGGCGATCACTTCCAGTTCCGGGCGCAGACTTTCTTCTATAAACAAATCGATTAAATCAAGCTGTTCATCGTGGTCACCCGATGTTTTCAGTTTGCTGTCCAGAATCTCCTCTTCGGCCGGATTGGGGTTAAATGACGATCGGATAATCTTTTCCCAGTCAAACTGTTCGTCCTTGATGATATCAAGAAACTTGTGCGCTTCGGCCGGCATTCTTTTTTCAGCGATGGCGATCAGCGAGTAAAAATATTCTTTCGGACGGGTTAAATCATATTTTTGACCGGACAGATCAATCAAGGGCAGCCCCCCTTCCATTTTTCCGGGAACTAATTTCTCATCCACGGAAAAAATAGGGCGGATCATGCTTTTGCGGTATTCTTCCCGGAGAATCAGGATTTCAGCCAGAATATCCAAAAGATCCGTGTAGTGAGGATTATTAATTTTGTAATCCTCGATGGTTTTTAAAGATTTGCGCAGTGTTGCGGCCATTATTTATGGTCCTCCATATTCTTCTTTTGCAGACTTCATCATTTCCGGACTGCATTTGCAACTAGGATAACAACGGCAGCACCTGAACTTAAAGTGAGTTTCACCTTATCCGCTTTCCCCTGTATCTTCAAGAAATATTTATATCCGGCACAGAGGGCTAAAAATAACGCGTCCGAGACCCGATTACGGCAACAAGCCCTCTTGACAATATATCGATATATGTCTAAAAAGTTCATTCCTTTAAAAGGAGGAGGGGTGGTATGGCAAAGACATTAGGAGACATCACCGGTGAACTGACTGAAAAGGTTCTGGAACCCGCAAAGGCCGAGGCGGACCTTGTCCGTAAAAATGCCCGGGCTGAAGCTGATAAGATTATAGCCGCCGCCGAAACGGAAGCTCAGAAAATCCGGGAGCGGACCAAACGGGAGATCGAAGGCCTGAAGCGTCAGATGGACGTCGATCTGGAGACGGCCGGCCGTAATTTTGTCATTATGCTTGAGGAGCGCCTGGAAAGTGCGGTGGTCGATCCCGTGGTCGAAGAGACAGTCAAACCCGTTCTCGAAGACCGCGCTTTTCTGGAAAAAATGATTCTGGATATCCTCGCCGCCTACGCCAAACAGGCCGGTAAAGAGCATCACATCGAAATCCTGCTGCCGGAGGATCAAAAAGACGAACTCGAATCCTGGTTTATGAAAAAATTCCGGGGCAAAATGGCAAGCCCGCTGGATGTACGTTTTACAGACAAAATTTCTTTCGGTTTCAAGATCGGCATCGCTGGCCGGGGCAGCCACATCAATTTCAGCGAGGGCCTGATCGAAGTCTTTTCCGAATTTTGTTCGCCCCGTTTCCGGAAATACTTTTTTCCCCGGAAGGAGTCGTAGGAAGCGATGGGGGAATACTATTTC
>CAZDYR010000110.1:0-7722 GCA_964509625.1 uncultured Smithella sp.
CTGACATTCGCATAAAGACAGGCTATGGGCGCGAGGCAATAGGCGATAGGTTTTTAAGCTGTTAGGCTTTTAGCCATCAGCTGACAGATACGAATTACGAGATACGAGATGCGAACGACGAGATACGAGGTTTTTTATGACAAAAAAAGCATTTCAGGATTATTACCCGGAAGATTTGAGCCACTGCTACGGCTGCGGGAGGCTGAATGATCAGGGGTTGCAAATTAAAAGCTACTGGGACGGAGAGGAATCCGTCTGCGTTTACACGCCCAGGGACTGTCACACCGCCATTCCCGGATTTGTTTACGGCGGGCTGATCGCATCGCTCATCGACTGCCATTCCACCGGCACGGCGGCTGCCGCCAAATGCCAAGCGGAAGGACGGGAGATAGGTTCCGAACCGGCGGTGCGTTTTGTAACGGCATCCCTGCATGTCGATTATCTGTTGCCCACGCCGCTGGGAATTCCGCTGGAGATTCGCGGCAAAGTAAAAACGATCAAGGGTCGCCGGATTGTGATAGAATCTCGTCTGATGGCAGAGGGTAGGGTCTGCGCGCAAGGCGAGGTGGTCGCTGTTCAAATGCCGGAGGGCATGCGGCCGGGGAAATAAAGATAGTGCGGATAAAAAAATGTGGAGCAACTCTGATATGATGAATACTTCTATTAAAACCCTGTATTTCAGCGCCACGGAAACGACCAGGAAAATTGTGATCGGCATTGCCGGAGGGCTTGCGGAAATTTCCGGCTTTAAAACAGTTGCAAATATGGATTTCACCCTGCCGGATGCGCGAAAAAAACCGGCGTCTTTCGCCCGCGAAGATCTTGTCATTGCGGGCGTTCCCGTTTATGCGGGCAGGGTGCCCAACGTCTTATTGAAATATGTGAACACTATTGAAGGAAACGGCGCTCTGGCTGTTGCCTTGGTGGTTTACGGCAACCGTCATTATGACGATGCGCTCATTGAATGGCGGGATATTCTGGCGTCAAGAGGGTTTAAAGTTTTTGCCGCGGGCGCGTTTATCGGCGAGCACTCTTTTTCCCGAATTCTGGGCCACAACAGACCTGATGATCAAGACATGTTGCGCGTCACGGAATTTGCCGGGCGGATTCATGAAAAGCTTACGGTTTTTCCAAATGAGCCAAAGACCGTATTCGTCCCGGGTAAACAACCTTACCAGCCTTATTACCGGCCAAAAGACAAAGACGGCAATCCGGTTGCATTCCACAAGGTGATTCCCCAAACCAGCGCGGACTGCATTCACTGCGGCCTGTGCGTTCAGCTCTGTCCCATGGGCTCGATTGACGCGGAGAACGAATCCAGAATCACGGGAATCTGTATCAAATGCTGTGCTTGTGTGAAAAACTGTCCGGTGGAGGCGAAATTTTTTGATGACGAAATATTTCTATGGCACAAACAGGAATTGGAAATCGCCTTTACTGCGCCCCGCCGGGAGCCGGAATTCTTTATATAAAAACGCGACATATTTACTGCCAATACGGAGTTGTAAAATGACAGACGAACAAAAAAGCGATGAGCAAATCAAACAAGAAATGATCGATCTTCTGATGGAAAAGATCACGGGTGGTCTATCCGAGCGCGTTGTGGATTATGGTTCCCATCCGCGCAACTACGGAAGCCTCGAAAAGCCGGACGGCTATGCTAAAATCAAAGGCCCCTGCGGCGATACGATGGAAATGTATCTCAAAATTCAAAACGACAAGGTGGTCGATATTGCCTATACAACGGACGGCTGCATGACCTCTCATGCCGCAGGCACCGCCGCCACGGTGATGGCGAAGGGCAATCCCATTCGTGACTGCCTGAAAATCAGTCAGAGCAACATTCTGGAGCATCTGGGCGGCATGCCGGACGAGTCAAAACACTGCGCATTACTTGCGGCCAACACGTTTCACAAGGCGCTTCGGGATTATGCGATTGGAAAGAAGAAATGAAATGCCGACCATAAAAGCCCAGTCAGACGATGCCCCGCTTATCACCGTGGTTTGCGACAACTACACGGTACGCAATGACCTGAAGGCGTCGTGGGGGTTTGCCTGCCTGATCGCGCTTCAAGACAAAAACATTCTTTTTGACACGGGCAGCGACGGACCGGTCCTGCGGCATAACATGGAAAAACTGGCCATCGATCCGGCGTCGATTGACCTCTTGATGATTTCGCATCAGCACTGGGATCACGTGGGCGGCATCTACGAGATCTTAAGCGCCCGGCGCGATCTTCAGGTTTTTGTCCCTCGTTCTTTTTCCATTCATTTTCAAGACGACATGAAGCGATACGGGGCGAGCATCACGGACATTGACGGGCCGCGCGAAATTTTGCCGGGGCTTTTCACGACGGGAGAAATGGAAGGCCTGATGCCGGAGCACTCGGCGCTTCTGCGAACAGACGCGGGAACGGTTGTCATGACCGGCTGTGCGCATCCGGGCATTGTCCGGATCGTGGAAGCGGCCAAAAAGATTCTTCCTGAAGATGAGTTCGCGCTCGTGATGGGCGGGTTTCATCTGCTTGATGACAGCGACGGCGATATTCTGGAGATCATCGGCCGGTTTAAATCCTTGGGGGTTCTTTATGCCGCCGCCTCTCATTGCTGCGGCCATCGGGCCAGAGAACTTTTCGCCCGCGAATACAAAGGCCGCTTCATCGCGCTGGGCGCGGGCAGCGTTATCTGCGTTGAGTATCTCAGGTAGCCCGAAAAATCAACGACTTAAAGAAGGGGGGACCGATGGAAAAGGAATGGCAGGAAGCGCTCGACCGGTTTATCTACGGCATTTATCTGGTGACGATGGCGACTGCGGAAGGCCCAAACGGCATGATCGCTTCCTGGGTGACGCAGTGTTCGCACGAGCCGCCAAGGCTTGCGCTGGCTATCCGTAAGAATCGTCTGTCGCACGCGCAGATTTCAGAGACGAAGACATTCTGCGTTAACGTCCTGCCACGGGAATTGGCCGGAACGATTCAAAACTTCAAAATTGCCGACTGGAAAAATAAATTTCATGCAACCGGGCACTCTCCGTCCGCAAGCGGCCTGCCTGTCCTGGACGCGTGCATCGGCTATCTGGATTGCGTGGTTGATCAAACCGTTGACGCGGGCGATCACACGCTCTTCATCGCAACGATTATCGCAGGCGCCATGAAAAATCCCGGCAAAACCGAGACGCTCTCCACATTCGACTATGACGGCGTTTATCGCGGCGCGTCATAGCCTGAAGATGCCCCAGGAATGGCTATGGGCCAGGACGTTTTGAGTTTCGAGTGCCGGATATTTTGATCGAGTTGATCCAGATCAATGCAAGGCGGCGTTGGATTTGCTAAATACCTGAATTAAAAAAAGGAGCATGTTATGACCGAAAAAAGAAAAATACTCGTCATCGGTGGATCAGCCGCCGGTCCCAAGGCGGCGGCCAAAGCAAGGCGCATCGACAACGATGCGGAAGTGGTTATTATCCAGAAAGACGCGGATCTTTCCATGGCCTCCTGCGGCTACCCCTACTATGTCGGCGGCTATTTTGACGACCGCAACCAGCTTTTATGCACACCCACCGGTGTGGTGCGAAGCCCGATGTTTTATTTGAACGCCAAAGACATTGACGCACGTGTGAACACCGAAATAACCAACATCGATGCGAAAAACAAATCGGTATCATTCAAAAATCTGGCCTCCGGTGAAACCGGTTCACTCGATTACGACAAGCTGATCATCGCCACCGGCGCAGTGCCCCGCATGCCGCCCGTTCCCGGCGCGGATCTGGACGGCATCACAACGCTGCAATCCATGAAAGACGCGGATTTTCTGCGCAAGGTCCGCGACGAAGGCAGAATCAAGAAAGCCGTCGTCATCGGCGGGGGCCTGATCGGCATTGAAACCTGCGAAGCGCTGCAACTGGCGGGCATTGAAATTACCGTCATTGAACTTCTGCCCCAGCTTCTGACGTTTTTGGATTGGGAACTGGCCAAGCTTGTGGAAAACCATGTCAAAAGCAAGGGCGCCAACGTCATTACGGACAACGGCATTGCCGCCTTTCTGGGCGAAAACGGCAAACTCAACGCCGTCAAACTGCAAAATGGCACGGAACTGCCCTGTGAACTGGCGGTGGTGGCAATCGGCGTGCGCCCCAATGTGAAGCTGGCCAAAGAGGCAGGTTTGAAAATCGGCGAACTGGGCGGCATCGGCGTCAATGAATACATGCAGACATCCGACCCGGACATTTATGCTGTGGGCGATTGCGTGGAGTGCGTTCACCGTATTACGGGGAAGAAGGTGCACGCGCCTTACGGTGATCTGGCCAACCTTCAGGGCCGCGTGGCGGGGGAAAACGCCGCTTCGACCAACTGCGTGACGTTTCCCGGAACCATTCAAACCGGCATCTGTAAAGTGTTCGACTACGGGGCAGGCTCTACGGGGCTTTCCGAAACGGCGGCCAAACGCCTGGGGATGAAAGACATCATCACGGTCATCAACTCAAGCCCCGACAAACCCGGCTTTATGCAAGGCAAGCTGTTGGTCACGAAACTCACCGCCGACGCCAAAACCGGCCGAATCTTAGGCGCGCAGTGCATCGGTCCGGGCAATGTCGCCAAACAGATCGCCCAGTGGGCGATGGCCATACAGGGCAAGCTGACGGTTGAAGACCTGATCAACGCCGATCTTCCTTACGCACCGCCTTTTTCTCTGGCGATCGATCATTTCATCGCCAGTGCGCATATTCTGCAAAATAAAATGAAAGGCCGGATGAAGGGGATCTCCTGCCGGGATGTTTACGAGAAGCTCAAGGCGGGCGAAAAGCCCTTTATTCTCGATGTGCGTGGCCCCGAAGAATTCGAGGAAATGCGTTTGGGCATCAGCGAGACGCTGATTCCGCTGGGCGCGATCCGCAAACGACTCAAGGAACTGCCCGAAGACAAAAACCGCGAAATCATTTGCTACTGCAAGATCTCGCTGCGCGGCTATGAAGCGGCGCTGGCGCTTGCGGGCAACGGCTGGAAGAACGTGAAAGTGATGGAAGGCGGCATTATGGCCTGGCCGTATCCGCGCGAGAAATAACCGGACATACTTCCGGAAGCGGTGGCAAGCCACAAGTCCTTTGATTGCGACGCCACGCGGACTGGTGAAAACGCCCTGGACCGCCGACGCCGAAATAAAAAGAACCTTTATTCGGGAAAGAAAGGAGAAAAAATCATTCGGACAGAGAGTGCAGGATGAAGTCGGTTGATTAAAACAACATCACCCCAAGGGAGGATAGCACATGAACACAAGAAAAGTTTCCTGTATTGCGGCGCTGGCACTCATCATGGCATTATTATTAACAACGGGCATCGGTTTTTCCGCTGAGCGAGGTTTTGACGATCATGAAATTCGAATTGCTCAATTCGGACCTCAAACAGGACCCGCTGCGACATGGGGCGCCGTAGCCCGGGGAGCCAAACTTCTTTTTGACATCGTCAACGAGGAAGGAGGAATTCACGGGAGAAAGATCCGTTATTTTATAAGAGACGATCAGTACAACCCTACCCAGGCGGTTGCGCAAGTGCGGGAATTGGTTGAACGGCAAGGTATATTCGCTTTTACAGGCGGAGTATCCGGCTCCGGTTGTCACGCCGTGAAAGATTATCTCGAGCAAAATAAGATTCTTTGGGTTGTTCCGGGAACCGCCGCGTTAAACCCTGTTCAAACGCCACCCAGTGTTTATCGGTTTCATTCATACCCGCTGTTTGAAGATGAGGCGAGTATCGTTACAAAATACGCAGTGGAGAAACTGAACTATAAAAAAGTGGGGTTCTTGTACCAGGACGATGTTTTTGGAAAGGCAGGACTGGCCGGATGCAAGCAGCGTCTGGCGACCTACAACCTTCAACTGGTTGCCGAACTTCCCGCGGAACCGACGGCGTCCGATCTTTCCTCGCAGATCCTGCGGCTTCAGAACGCCGGAGCAGAAACCGTGCTGATGTGGGTCAGTCCATCCCTGGCAATTATAACTCTCAAAACAAGCGCAAGTCTCGGGTTTAAACCGCAATGGATTGCTTTTAACGGCCTTTCGGATTATCCAATCATGTATAAACTTACGAATGGTCTTTTTGAGGGCGTTATTACATCGGCTTTCATTCCTACCCCTGAGTCTACCGACCCTCTGATGCTGAAATATCGGGAGGCGGCAAAAAGATTGGCGCCGCAGGAACGATGGGGCATTCTTTTTATTGCGGGTATATCTTTTGCCGAACCGCTGGTTGCGGCCTTGAAGCTTACCGGCAAAGACTTGAGTACCGACGCAGTCATTAATGAACTGAACAAATTCAAGAATTGGAAAGGAATTGGCGCGCCCGTCACCTGGAATAAAAATCAGCGCCAGGGAACCGATGCCGTCCAGATCATGCGCTGCGGCCCCGGGGGCTCTCACAAAGTTTTGCAGGATTGGACATCGAACGAACTCGCCACATGGAAGAAAAAGTAGGCCCCTGTTTCCGATAAGATCATCAAGCAAGAACATATTGTTAACAGGAGAAGGAAAAACTGACAACCCGAAGTATGGAAAGGAGGTAAAATGTATGGCTGAGGAAATCAAGGCTGGATGTGCCCGTCCCACGGGCGGACCGGTCGGAGAAAAACCCGAAGCGAAAAAAGAAGCCCAACAACAACCACTTAGCAAGGAGGTGAAAAGCATGGTTACCGTCGGCAAGAAAGCGCCGGACTTCGCGGCGCCCGCGTATCAGAAGGGGAAATTCATCAATGTGAAGTTGTCCGACTATCTGGGCAAGTGGGTCGTGTTGTGCTTCTATCCCGGCGATTTTACGTTTGTCTGAGCCACCGAAATCTCCGCGGTCGCGGAGAAATATCCCGAATTTCAAAAAATGGGCGTTGAAGTCCTCTCCATGAGTGTGGACAGCGTATTTGTCCACAAGATGTGGGACGATCATGAACTGTCCAAAATGGTCAAAGGCGGCGTGCCTTTCCCGATGCTCTCCGACGGAGGCGGTAAGGTAGGCGATGTCTTCGGCGTTTACCTTCAGGATGCCGGCGTCGAGGCCCGCGGCCGGTTCATCATCGATCCCGACGGGATCATCCAGGGCTTTGAAGTGCTCACCCCGCCGGTGGGGCGCAATGTGATGGAAAGCATCCGCCAGATTCAGGCCTTCCAGCATGTCCGCAAGACCAAAGGCGCGGAGGCCACGCCTTCCGGTTGGAAACCGGGTAAAGCCACGCTCAAACCCGGCCCCGACCTGGTGGGCAAGGTCTGGGAAGTGTGGAAAACAAAAATGGCGTTTGACGATTAACCTCCTTTAGTTCACAAACGGCGGGCGCCCGATTTCGGGCCGCCCGCCGTAAAACGTCACCATCAAGAAAGTTCAATGAAACAAACAAAACCTTTTATTGTCGGCGTGATACCTCCGGTGCTCGCCGCCAGCGCCGTAATGGACGTCAAAATGGCATCTTCTGAGGCGGGGCACACAAGCATTGATTTCACACTGCCCGACCAGTACGACAAATTGTAAAAGTGCGAGATGTTCCCAGGGATTATAACGCCGTTGTGCTTGCCTTTTATCCCGGGCACCAAAACGGCTTTTGAATTCTCCAGTTTGCGGAGTTTCAGCAAAACATCGCGAGAAACAAAGAAAGAAAAATGGTATAGTGAAATACACAACTCCGAAAAGCTTTTCAGGAGGTCATCGATGAATCCAATTTTATTATCTTTTGCAGTTGCCGGGATTG
>CAZDYR010000111.1:0-7670 GCA_964509625.1 uncultured Smithella sp.
GCCTTTAATCCGCGCCAGAGGCTTTAATCCCATCTTTTTGGCTTTCTCTTCGCTCATGATCAGCAGGGCGGCTGCCGCGTCGTTGATGCCGGAGGCGTTGCCGGCCGTGACCGTACCGTCCTTCTTGAAAGCCGTCCCCAGCTTGGCCAATTTCTCCATGCTGGTATCCATCGGACGCTCATCCGTATCAAAAATTATCGGGTTGCCTTTTTTCTGCGGAATGGTGACCGGTACAATTTCATCTTTCAGAAGGCCGTTTTTAATCGCGTTGCGGGCTCGGGTGTGGCTCTCAAGGCTCAGTTTATCCTGCTCTTCTCGGGAGATGTTGTAGCGCGCGGCGATGTTTTCCGCGGTAATGCCCATGTGGTAGCCGTAAAAGATTTCATACAGCGCGTCAAACACCATGAGGTCGACCGTTTTACCGAAAGGCATATCCATGCGGTGTCCCCAGCGGGCCTTGGGCAGGCCGATAGGCACATCACTCATATTCTCCATACCACCGGCAATCACAACGTCGTTGTCACCCGCCTTGATGCTGGCGGCGGCGAGCGCGATGGCTTTCATGCCGGAAGCGCAAACTTTATTAATGGTGTAGGCGGTCGTTTCTTTGGGCAAGCCCGCGCGAATCATGGCCTGGCGTCCGACATTCTGTCCCTGACCCGCTCCGATGACATTTCCGATGATGACCTCATCCACGGCAATTTCTTTGAGATTGTCCGCCCACTTGGCATACTGCTGTTCGATCGGGGAAAGTCCTTCGTTTTTTGCCGTATCCGGCGCGTCATTCCTGGCTTCGGCCGGTAAAGCCGGCTTAAAACCGGCTTTGATTAAAACCTCGCGAATAACGAGCGCTCCCAGATCCTTCGCGGGAACGTCTTTCAGGGAGCCGCCGAAGGCTCCAACCGCGGTGCGCACACCGCTGACAATGACTGCATTTGACATAAACCTGCTACCTCCTTCATCTCAGTATATTGGATGTCATTTTGATGACATTTGAAATTCACTCAGCCTGCAGTGATGGACTCAACCAATCATCCACCTCGCCATACGACGCGGAGAATTAACACCCGTCCAGCTCAAGCGGGATTCAATTGTCCGGGAGTATTCCATAACCGGGACGTTTAGGCAAGAATGAATTACCCTTTGCGCCTGTCATAAATTTCTTCAAAAAGGAAAGCCGTCTCCCGGTAGGCTTTGAGCACCTGAGGATCAAAATGCTGGGGCCTGACGCGGTTATCTCCCTGATTAAGGATTTTTGTGACATTCGCATGGTCAATAGCCGGTTTATTCGGACGCGCCAACCGCAGCGTGTCATACTGATCGGCAATGGCGGCGATTCGCGCTTCAATGGGAATGGCATCGCCTTTTAAGCCTCTGGGATATCCGCTGCCGTCCCATTTTTCATGGTGATTCAGAGCGATCGATTGCCCGATTTGTAAATGCGGATGACCGCCTATAATTTTCGCGCCCCACAGGGTATGTTTTCTGTATTCCATCGATTCTTCAGCGGTCATGGGTTCTGTCTTTTTCAGAATGCCCGGCGGCGTATAGATTTTACCAACATCGTGGAGCATGGCCTGCACGCTGATCGCATGAATAAAATCATCTTTCATCCCGAGCCGTTCGGCAATGACGCCGCAATATTCCCCGACGCGGTGGATATGATTGGCTGCGTCATCGTCAGCGGCTTCGGCGGCACGCGCCAGCGCATATACCGTATAGTCAAAAGCTTTACCAACTTCCTGAACCTGAGAGGACAGCGCGTAAAAAAACTGGCTCTGGACCATGACGTGCCGTAGAAATTGAAGATGCGCGTCACGGATGTCCTGCCCGTAATTAACCGCCAGAATGCAAAATTCACGGCTCAGGCAGCAGATGCCGTTTTCAACGGGCATGTTTTTCGCCTGGAAATTTTTTAAAAGCAGCTTGGCTTCCAATACTGATTTCTGTTGCGTTAATAAAAATGTTTTCGGCTTGCCCCGATCCGGCAGGGTGATGCCGGCCAGCAGATTGAAATCAAGCTTTACCCGGTTGAGCTCCTGGAAGGTATATTCATAGTGATGCCATTCCCCGGTTGCGCTATCCGACAGAATTCCGACAATAACCGTCCGCGGCTTATCGAGGATGTCCGTTGTCTTTCTGACCAGCAGCTGAACCATTTGATCCATATGCGGCTGATAATTAAAATGAGACGACTGAAAGTCGGCGATGGCCTTCTGGCTAAGATCCGCGAGCAAATGCATATCCTGGTAATTGCGCCGGATCGACTCGTGGACGTCTTTCCGCCTCAGGAGCATTTTTATGCGGGCCAGCATTTCCTCGTGATCAAGCGGTTTGAACAAATAATGATCAGCGCCGGCTTCAATCCCCCGGAGAAGATCTTCGCGGGATTTCAGAGCGGACATCATGACAACGGGAATATGCTGAAAACGTTCGTCCGCGCGAATCCTTGCGCAAATGGCAAAACCATCCGTCCCGGGCAGAATAACGCCCAGAAGAATCAGATCAACGGGTTGCTTCGCGAGACTGTCCAGCGCCTGCTGACCGGTATTGACGCGAATCACTTCATAGCCGCGCGGCGCGAGAACCGCGTCGAGCAGAACCAGACCGGCCACATCGCTGTCCACGCAAAGGATCCGCGGCTGTTTCATATTCATGCTGTAAGTATCGCCGGCGGCCATTGCCAACATGATTACTCCGTTGATCCTTTTTGTTTCTGAGTAAGAGGCAGGAAAATGGTAAAGCAGCTGCCGGAACCGTATTCACTTTTAACGCTGATGCCGCCGCTGTGAAGCTCCAGTAGCTGCTTGGCCAGAGACAGGCCCATGCCGATTCCCTTTCCTGTCCGGGTATAAGGTGATTCCAGTGTGCTGAACGTTTGGAAAAGCTTGGGAATATCCTCTTCCTTAATCCCTTTTCCCGTATCCGCAACAGCAATGCTGATGCCCTCCCGGCCGGTAATTTCATGGCTGGTTTTGATCACCCCGATGTGCACCGACCCGCCATCGATATTATATTTTACGGCGTTACTCAGAACGTGAAAAAGGACCTGCTGAATTTTCTGCTCATCGGCTTCTATGGAAACATCGGCGTCCAGAGCTACATCCACCGTCAGCACCTGATGTTTTTCTTCCATCTGCGGGGCAAGGAGTTTGGTCGCTTTGGATAACATGTCCGCGATTGAAACCGACGAGATGTTCAGTTTAACGCTTTTCGACGACGCATGGGTCACATCCAGTATTTCCGTAATGATTTTGCTCAGGCTTGCGCCCGCATCAGCAATATAGCGAAGAAATTCCTCCTGTTTTTCATTGAGGTCACCGAACATCCGGTCCTGCAGCACCCTGGTAAAACCGATCACGGCATTGAGCGGCGTCTGGAACTCATGACTGATATTGGCCATAAAATCTGATTTTGTGCGGCTGGCCGCTTCCGCTGCGAATTTCGCCTTTTCCAGTTCAGCGGTTCGTTCCCGGACACGCAACTCGAGCGTTTCAGAATATTCCCGCAGGGATTGCTCGGATTGGCGGATCAGTTCCTCCGCTTTTTTCTTCTCCGTGATGTCGCGGACGATCGATTGCACGCCTGTGGGATTTCCCTGATTATCCCGAACAAGGGTTGCTGAAAGATTCACCTGCCGTTTTTCTCCGCTTTTGGTGATTATTTCCAGCTCGACATTCTTCATGGTTAAGCCTGTTTTGATAACCGTATCGTAGGTATCGGAAATAATCGTCGCGTTCCGGGCATCCGTATACTGACGATAGCTGAAGCCGCTGTTGTGCAGTTCACGGGCGCTGTAGCCTGTCAATGCTATATAGGCATCGTTGACATAAACGGCTTTGCCCTGCAAATCCCTTTCGACATAGGGATCGGGAATCGTGGCAATCAGATTCCGGGCACGCTCTTCGCTGGCCCTGAGAGCGTCTTCCATTCGCTTGCGCTCGGTAATGTCCCGGGAAAGCCCCCGGAACCCTATCGGCGTGCCGTTGGCATCTCGCATCAGGGATATGGACATTTCAAAAACGGCCTTTCCGCCGTCTTTACAAATCGCCTCATACTGAAAATCTTTAACCGGTTGACCGGTTTGATAGACTTGATTAAAAGCCGCGTAAGATTTCCGGGCGTTTTCTTCATCCTGAATCTGCCGATTGGACATACGCAAGAGTTCGTTGCGGGAATAACCCAGATCCCGGCAGGTTTTATCATTGGCAAAGGTCATTACACCGGTCAGGTCCGTTTCGAAATAGGCTTCGTCAATACTCTCAATAATGCTTAAGTATTTGGCTTCGCTTTGCAGCAGCGACTCTTCCGCCCACTTGCGCTCGTTGATATTACGGGACAGTCCGCGAAAACCGGCAGGATTGCCTTCGGAATCGCGCATCAGCGACGCGTAGACTTCACTGAAATACTTTGTACCGTTTTTGTTGATGTACACACCCTCAAACCGGGCCGGTTGTCCTGTTTGATAAATATCGGCAAAGATTTCCCTTGTTTTCTGAATCGTCGCTTCTTCCGTATATTGGCGGTAATCCATGCCGATCAGCGCCTCGCGCGGATACCCCAGATCCCGACACTGCGTATCATTCACAAAGGTAAAGCGCCCCCGGAGATCAAGCTCAAAATAACACTGGTCAATATCCTCCAGGATCGTGCGGTACCGCTCCTCACTCTTGCGCAGTTCTTCTTCCATTTTCCTGCGCTCGGTCAGGTCCCTGGATATTCCGATAATCGCATAGGGCTTGCCTTCCCGATAAATAAGCGCCGACAGGGTTTCAATGTCGATCGTGCTCCCGTCCTTTTTCCTGAGTCGGAATTCCGTGGGATGCTCCTGCACACCCGTTCGTAAAAGAATGTCCGCAATCTGGACGGCTTTTTCAGCCTGCTTTTCATCGATCAATGACGCAAAGCTCAGAGACAAAATCTCCCGGCGATCATAACCCAGTTTGTCGAGAGCGGCCTTGTTCAAATCAATGAATTTGCCGTTAAAATCATGAATAAATATGCCGTCCATCGAGTGGTCAAACAGCGACTTGAACCGTTCATCACTTTGCCTGAGCGCAATTTCCATGCGTTTGCGCTCCGTGACATCGCGCAACAGACCGCGAAACCCGATCGGCTTGCCCTGATGGTTCCGAATCAGCGCACCGGATATTTCAGTGAACCGCTCCGAACCGTCCGGAACGATAAACCGCGCTTCAACGCCGCTGAAGGATTTCCCCGTCTTGAAAACACGGGCGTACATTTTCTGCAGGGTCTCGGCCGTTTCCGTATCGCAATAATGCCGGTAGTTCATGCCGATCAATTCTTTTTTCGGATAGCCGATCTGCCGAATCAGTGCGTCATTGACAAAGGTAAAATTGCCTCTCAGATCAATTTCATAATAGTTCTCCGCCATGTCCTTTAAAATCGTGCTGTATCTTTCTTCCTTCAGCTCAACGGATTCCTCGGTCTGCTTGTATCTTGTAATATCCATGATACTGCCCAGCGCGGCTTCTTTCCCCTGATGCATGATCGAGCTGTCCGTTTCCAGAATCCACATGGCGTCGCCGTTTTTTCTGATGAATCTGTATTCATACGTCTCCGTATTTTTCTTTTTCAGGCGGCCCAGCGCGTTTTTCTTAACCAGCTGCCGGTCATCCGGATAGACAAAGTCCAGCAGATTTTTCCCAATAAGTTCCTTTGCCGCGTATCCGGTCAGCTGCTCAAAAATTGAGCTGACAAAGACAAACCTGCCTTTCTGCACCAGATATGTTCCTGCGCCAATCGTATCGACGATATCTTTTGTCCAGTGGGATAAATTACGGGGCGGGGGGATGGTCTTTGCCACTTTTTTCAGGGGTTTTTTTGATACCTTTGCGGACACCTTACCGGAAACAACCGCGGGCGCTTTGGGGGACGTTTTCCTGGCAATCGGTTTTGCCGCCGACTTTTTTTGTGGTGACTTAGACATGATATCTCCTCAATTGATGAACGTTTTTAAAATATCCTTCATCCTCTTACAAGACTATCGGCGTAAAAACGAAGATTATTAAGATAATATCATAATATTGATATGGAAATCGATCCCAGCTGTCAGGAAATGAGCTTAATGCTTTATTGCGCTTTTGCCGCGTGAACGGGATCATCAGCGCTTACGGTCAGATTAAAGCGCAGAACCAGCGCGTCCGCCTCGAATGAACGGGTGATCTCTAAGTTCGACTTTTCAAAGACTTTCAGCATGGCTTCGTTGCGCGGCAGGACATAGGCAACAAACCATTTGATCCCGCGGTCCCGCGCAATTTTAACCAGGTAGTTAAACATGAAAGTCGCGACACCTTTCCCCTGAAATTGTTCATCGACAATAAAGGCGATTTCATAAGCATCGCTCCGCTTATCATAGGCATAGCGCGCCTCCGCGATGATTCTTTCATTGCGGCCTTTTTCCACAACGGCAATGACGGAAAGCACATCTTTGTAGTCGATACTGACATATGTCTGCATTTCTTTGTGGGGCATCACCGGCTTGCTGGCAAAGTAGCGGAAATATTTTGATTCGTCGGAAAAATTGTAGAAGAGACGACGCATCATGTCCTCGTCGGACGTTTTAATCGGACGGATCTTGATTTCCAGACCGTCTTTCAGAGATTTTCGCGTTTCCAGAAGCGCCGGATAATTGGCCGCGTGACGGGCAACATAAATCTGGTCCGCGTAAACATAATTAAGGGCCTTGGCCTGCTCCAGGAGACTTTCACGGTGATCCGGATGAGCAATGTCAATCATGGCAATGGCCCGTTCCCGGATGGATTTGCCGAAAAGATTGGCAACGCCGTATTCCGTAACAATGTATTTAACGACACCCAGCGTGCTGTGCGGGTTGTCATTAATGCAATCATGGCGAATCACAATGTTGCTTTTCCCTTCTTTATCAACCGAGTTAAGCGCCACAATCGCTTTGCCCTTTTTAGAAATGGTCGCCGCCACCGCGAAATTCAGTTTACTTTCATAGCCGGTCAGCAGATTGTCACCGGAATGAAAAATAACAGACTCACCGGAAATATCGATTTTTTTAACGTTCATGATACCGATCAGGCTTTGAATCCGCCGCACGACAAAAGGGTTGCTCAACCGGGCTATCGGATAAAACTCGAAAATGGGATTGCGGCTGACATATTCATACAGGGCACGGCTTCCGTAACAGTAACTCGCGGTGATGAGCCCTCCGTTATACCGGCTTCGGTCCAGTGAGATCGCCCCGGATTTAACCAGGCCGATGGCCCAATCGGAAACAACATGCGTCAGGATACCCAGATTTTTCTTGTTTTTCAGATGTTCTGCAACCGCGTTGAATATTCTCCCTAAATGCAGCACGACCGTTGAGCCATCTTCGATCAGGTTGGAAATATTCCAGCCGATGCGGTCGACCGTCGTATCATAAGGTTTATTTTCCCGCTCGATAAGCGGCAAGTCACTTTCCACGATATAATCAAAGCTGCTGATATGCAGAAAGGTTTCACCAAGTGTAACCGGCATGTTGGGATTGATTTCCGCAATGACGAGCGACGCCTGTTTGATGACGATATTGGCGACATCCACGGACACGCCCATGGAAACAAAGCCATTTTCACCGGGTACGGACGTCTGAATAATCGCCACATCCACCGCCACCGCGCCGCTTAAAAAAATGTAAGGCA
>CAZDYR010000112.1:0-7612 GCA_964509625.1 uncultured Smithella sp.
GCGCCCAGGTAGAAGAACGCTCTTATCACGCTCTTCTTTCCATGAAATGTTCAACCGGCCTGAACGAAATGTAAAAAAATATTCAATCCCGCTTAAGGGGGACACGTATTCATTTTTCGCAGCTTGCTACGATATAATGACGTTCCGTAGATACCTCCCCAGTTTGCCGCAAGGTGGATGATTCACAGCCAATGGATTCTGGTGCAGTGTGTCTACGCTTCTTTATATAAATTTTGTGCTGCTTGTTTTTTCTGCCTGTAAATCTATTGAGAACAAGGGGGCTTGCCGCCCTTCAGTGGTTGTTGCAACCCCTTGTTCTCGAATAACATGTCCTGAATCTTTGTAAAGGAATTACGGCGCAATACATTAGATAGGCAGTTGGTGATGAAAAAAAGTTTATTTGATGCAGACCCGGCGAACTTGTTTAAAATCGGTAAAGCCTTTGAGCGATTTCAGGATACCGTCCTGAAGAAGCGTCGTCATTCCTTCGGACATGGCTTGAGCACGCATCACCTCAACGGTTTCACGTTTTTGGATCAATCTCTTGATGCTGTCGGAGGCAACCACAAGCTCATGAATTCCCATTCTTCCCTTGTAGCCGGTTCTATCGCAAATATCGCATCCTTTTGGACGGAAAAGCCGGAAATCGCTGCTATAGGGGATTTTGAGCCTGGCAAACGCCTCTTCACCATAACTTTCCGCGATTTCATCGTACTCTTCTTTTGTCGGATGATATTGTTCCTTACAGCTTTTGCACAACGTGCGGACAAGTCGCTGGGCGAGAATACCCAGCAGCGCGTCGGCAAAGTTCAATGGATCAATTCCCATGTCCAGCAGACGGACGATCGTTTCCGGAGCGCTGTTGGTATGCAGCGTGCTGAAAACCAGATGTCCGGTCAGGGAAGCTTCAACGCCGATCTTGGCGGTTTCAAAATCGCGCATTTCGCCAACCATGATGATATCGGGGTCGGCGCGCAAAAATGAGCGCATCGCCGCCGCGAAATCAAAACCGATCTTCGGCTGCACCTGCACCTGCCGCAGGCCGTATTGCGTTATTTCCACGGGATCTTCGGCTGTCCAGATCTTGCGGTCGGGGCGGTTGATGTGGTGCAGGGAGGCATGCAGGGTGGTCGTTTTACCCGAGCCGGTCGGTCCGACAACCAGAATCATACCATAGGGTTTGCTAATCATTTTGAGCAGTTCATCATAGTTGCGTTTCTCCAGGGCCATATCCTCAAGCGGCATGGTTTCACCCTTGGCCAGAAGACGCATGACGACATCTTCCACACCGCCCTGCGTGGGAATGGAAGCGACACGAAGTTCCAGCTCTTCACCGTTGGAGCGGCGGAACTTAATTTTACCGTCTTGCGGCAGTCGTTTGACTGTAATGTCCAGATTTGACATGATCTTGATGCGGGAGATGATGGCGGCGCGGTAGCTGTAGGGAACGGTCTGGTAAATCGCGCAGTCGCCGTCAACACGGAACCTGATTTCAACATTTTTTTTGCCGACATTAGGCTCAACATGTATGTCGGATGCCCGGCGGGAACAGGCATCGTTAATAATTTTATTGACCAGCTGCATGATCACGCTGTCGGATTCCGTGACCAGATCGGAACCTTCTTCGTCGTCGAAGCCTCTGTCTTCATCATCCAGTTTTCCCAAGAGCTCGGTAAATGAATGTTCATCATCGGATGAATGGAAAAACAGATTAATAAATTTAAGAATGTCGTCAGGCAGGGCGACGTCATACTTGACTTTTTTGGTCTTCAGAAGATTTTCGATGGCATCCCGCTTCAGAATATTGTTGGGGTCATCAACAATGACATGGATATACCCTTCGTTTTTTTCCAGAGGAACCCAGAGTTCGCGACGGAGGTAATCTTTTTTCAGGTTTTTAATGAGATCGCCGGGAATGACCGTTTTCTCGTTGTAGGGGATGAACCGGCAGCGGTAAAATTCCTCGAAAGAATGGCCGATATCATCTTTGGAAATTCTGTATTTGCGCATCAGATAATATTCGACGGACTCCTTTTGCTCCCGTGCTTCCTCCCAGGCCGCTTCCATGTCTTCTTCTTTGATCAACCCCCGGGTGATCAGAAAATCAAAACGCGTTTTACGCCTTCGGGAAAAACGCTGCTGGTTGTAAAAGGCGACGCCCAGCACTTCCGCGATTTCCATGGCCAGACCGACTTCATCTTCGGAAAATTTCCCTTCGCCGAATTTTTTGTTGAGAATCTGGATGACACCCATGAGCTGGTCTTCATAAAAGATCGGAGCGGCCAGAATCTGTTTTGTCCGGAAACCGGATTTTTTGTCCCAGCTGGAATCAAATGTCAGCTCAAAATCCAGGGCTTTGAGTTCCGCCTGATTATAGGCATCGCTGATGTTTACGATATTGTATGTGTTGGCGACATATCCGGCAATGCTCTGATTACTGATGGGAACGCGAATTTCCTTGATTTGCGTTCCCGCCAGAAACATGGAATATATTTCATTGTGGGGCTTATCGACGACATAAATGGTGATGGAGGACGCGTTGAAAAGGTTCAGGATGCCGTCTTTTATTTGAACAAGGATATGGGCAATATTCTGAGCGGCGTGAATGCGGTTGGTAATTTCCTGCAGATTTTTTCGAATCCGCAGTTTCTCATCCATGCTGATCGGTGATTCGGTTTTGAATTGAAAACTCATTAAAGCAACCTCTGGGCCGAAACTCCCTTACAAAATATACTGCTAACAGTAGCAAGAGTTTTTGTGAATGTCAATGGAACTGTTTTTTAGTAAAGCGATATAATTTATTGAATTTAAATGTAATTTATCGTTCCTCTTTCTGCCGTTTACGTTCTGTTATGATCCCTGGATGCACAATAGAAGAAACATCACCTTATTGTTATCGGACAAATAGAGAAAAATATTCTGTACTGAATTAAAAAAATGTTAAAATATCAACGCAAGAAAAATGACAGCGGCTATTATGCCGGAATTTCAATTAAATCAGCCCGCGGTCACAATTTTTGAAAAATCAGCGATTTTGTGGAAAAGGGCTGATATTTCAGATAAAAGGGATAAGCGGTTAAAACGGATCTTTTCGTCTTTATCCATGACCATGACATGATCAAAAAAATCATCCACCGGCGGTCTTAGAGCCGCAAGCTTGTTCAGTGCCGTGTTGAAATCTTTTTCGGCAAGGCCTTTTTCCACTCGCGTCTTGATGTTATCCAGGGCCGAGAATAATTTAATCTCCGCCTCATGGTTGAGCAGATTGACATCGACCTGGCCTTCATGAAAATCCTTCAAAATATTATCCACGCGCTTGAAGGCCACGGAAATCGGCTCAAATTCCGGATTAAGTCTGAAATCCTGAAGGGCCTTTATTTTTTCGATAACCAGAGGGAAATTATCAATATCCGTTGATAAAACAGCTTCCACCGTGTCATAGGCGTAACCTTGGGCGATCAGCTGATTTTGGAATCGACCCTTGAAGAACTCCAGAATGTCTTTTTTGACCTCTTCGGCCGGTTTTTTTAAAACGTCTTTCAGCAGGGCAAGGCTTTCATCAAGCAGGAAATTCAGGCTGAGACTGTAGTGCCGGGCTAGTATAATGTTTATAATTCCAATGGCCTGGCGACGCAGCGCGTAAGGATCGGCCGTTCCCGTGGGAGGCATCCCGACGCCGAAAAAGCCGACGATCGTATCGATTTTATCGGCAATGCCGACAATGGCGCCTTCATCTGTCTTGGGCAGATCGCCGCCTGCGACAATCGGCAGGTAATGTTCGTAAATGGCGTTCGCCACCGCAGGATCTTCCCCGGCCAGAAGCGCGTATTCACGCCCCATGATGCCCTGGAGTTCCGAAAATTCACCGACCATAAGAGACTCCAGATCCGCTTTGGCCAGAAGCGCAGCGCGGTCCACATTTTTCTTGACGGACGGTTTGACTTTCAATGCGGCGGCTATTTTTACGGCCAGTTTGCGGAAGCGCAGGACTTTTTTATGCGACGTTCCCAGCAGGGTGTGAAAAACGACTTTTTTAAGAGATTCCACCCGCTCTTCCAGAGGTATTTTCTTGTCTTCTTCAAAGAAAAATGACGCGTCGGCCAGGCGCGCCCGCAAGACACGCTCATTCCCGCTGGCCACCACGGAAAGGTCGCGGGCTTTGGTGTTGCTTACCGCGATGAAGTAGGGCAGAAGCTTGCCGTCGTCGTCGATAACGGGGAAATACTTCTGATGCGAGATCATGGTGGTGGTCAGAACTTCCTTGGGAATTTTCAGATAAGCTTCATCGAAGTGTCCGCGCACGATCACCGGATATTCCACGATAAAGCTGATCGTTTCCAGAAGATCTTCATCATAGAAAAGCCTGCCGCCCACTTCGGCGGCCGATTCCCGGGCTTGGGCCAGGATCAATTTTCGCCTTTCTTCCGGATCGACGATGACGAAATTTTCTCTAGCTTTGGCGAGATAATCATCAAATCCATTGACGGTAAAAGCTGCGGGGCTCATGAAACGATGCCCGCGGGAGATGTTGCCGCTTTCGATATCTTCAATCTTGAGGGGAACAACCTTGCCGCCGTAAAGAGCCAAAAGCCAGTGCACCGGACGCGCAAAACGCAGGTCGTAGGCGGCCCAGCGCATGGACTTGCGGAAAGGAATGGCGAGCATGAAATTTTTGAGGATATCGGGAAGCAGATCGGCCGTGGGCTGGCCGTTAATGGTTTTGCGCGCACCCAGATATTCTCCTTTTTCCGTGACGATAGTTTCGAGCTGAGAGACTTCCAGACCCTGGCCCCGGGCAAAGCCCTGAGCGGCCTTGGTCGGCTGGCCGTTTTCATCAAAGGCCGCTTTTTTTGCCGGACCCAGTTTCTCTAGGGTCTGATCGTCCTGCTTCGGGGCCAGATCCGCAATGGTGAGCACCAGACGGCGCGGCGTTGCCAGGCATCGGATGCCGTCAAACGCAATGCGTTTTTCCTCAAGCGTTTTGCGGATAATATCTTCCATATCGCCCACCGCCCTGGATAAGAATCCGGCGGGTATTTCTTCCGTTCCGATTTCAAAAAGCAGTTCGTTACTCATTTTATCTCCCGAATATTGAATCATAAGGCTATGTCGTCTTTAAGAGAGGGTATCCCAGTTCTTCGCGCTGTTTCAGATAAAGCTCCGCGCTGATGCGGGCCAGATTTCTCACCCGGCCGATGTAGCTGGTGCGTTCGGCCACGCTGATGGCGCCGCGCGCGTTGAGCAGATTGAATGTGTGTGAACATTTCAGGCAGTAATCATAAGCCGGCAGCGGCAGTTTCTTTTCAGCGATGCGCAGGGCTTCTTCTTCATACGTGTCGAAGAGCTTGCGCAGCATGGGAATGTCGGCCACTTCAAAATTGTATGTAGAAAATTCCACTTCGCCCCGGTGGTGGACGTCGCCGTATTTGACTTTGTCCGTCCACTGAAGATCATAAACATTGTTGACACCCTGGATATACATGGCGATGCGTTCCGTGCCGTAAGTGAGTTCCGCGCAAACGGGGCTGCAGTCAAAACCGCCGACCTGCTGGAAGTAAGTAAACTGTGAAATTTCCATGCCGTCGAGCCATACTTCCCAGCCCAGGCCCCAGGCGCCCAGCGTCGGAGATTCCCAGTCGTCTTCGACAAAACGGATATCGTGCTCGAGCGGATCGATGCCGAAGCTTTTAAGCGAGTTGAGGTAGAGCTCCTGAATATTGACAGGCGACGGTTTCATGATGACCTGATACTGATAATAGTGCTGCAGGCGATTGGGATTTTCGCCGTAGCGGCCGTCGGTCGGTCGGCGTGACGGCTGAACATATGCCACGTTCCACGGTTCCGGTCCCAGCGCGCGCAGGCAGGTGGCGGGATGAAAAGTTCCCGCGCCGACTTCCAGATCATAAGGCTGTTGTATAATGCACCCCTGAGAATCCCAGTATCGTTCGAGTGCAAAAATGAGTTCCTGAAAAGTCACAATGTCCTCCTTGATGGCAGCCAATATCACGAATCCGACAGAGGAATCCGCAACTGCAAATAACGTGCGCTACCTAGCACGAAAGGGCGATGGGGTCAAGATAAGCGAATAGGTCATAGGGGTGAGGGGTGAGCAGTGAGGCGAAAGGGGAAAGGGAAGATCATAGCTCGCAGCTCGTAGTAAAAATGTCCTCCGCTGTCGGGGGATCAATGGGGTGTGGATTCTTTTGTGCGGAAGGGTGTGACGGAAATAAAGACTATGGGCGATTAGCGGGAAGATATTTATGTTGACACAATGCGAGGGCTTATTTATGAATAAAAGCCAATGATCGTAATCATCTTTTAAAAAGCATTTCTTGATCCGATGGAGACGAAAATGCTCAATTTTACGTTTCAGAATCCCACCAAAGTTATTTTCGGCAAAGACACGATTGGAAAAATCGCCGGTGAAATTCCGCGCAAGGCCCGCGTGCTGATCACTTATGGAGCCGAAAGCGCTAAAAAATACGGCGTGCTTGATGAAGTTGAAGCGGCGCTCGCGGGATATGATATAATGGAATTTGGCGGGATTGAACCGAATCCGGAATATGAAACGCTCCTGAAGGGGATTGAGCTGGCGCGGTCAAGAAAAGTGAATTACCTTCTGGCCATCGGCGGCGGTTCTGTCATTGACGGTGCCAAGTTTATTGCCGCCGCCATTCCTTTTGATCGGGAACCTTATCTTTTGCTTGAAAACAAAGGGGCGGCCATTGGTCGGTCGCTGCCCGTCGGATGTGTCGTGACGCTTCCGGCAAGCGGATCCGAGACCAACAACCGCGCCATTATTTCGCGAAAATCCCTGATGTTCAAACAGGGGATCATGAATGATCATCTCTTCCCCCGGTTTGCCGTGCTGGATCCCGCGAAAACTTACACGCTCCCCGCCCGGCAGGTCGGAAACGGCGTTGTCGATACATTTGTGCATGTCCTGGAGCAGTACCTGACGTATCCCGTGAACGGCAAGGTGCAGGACCGGCTGGCCGAGGGACTGCTGCTGCTTTTGATTGAAGAAGGCCCGAAGGCGCTTACCGAGCCGGAAAATTACGACGTGCGCGCCAATCTCATGTGGGCGGCGACACTGGGGCTCAACGGGCTCATCGGTGCGGGAGTTCCGCAGGACTGGGCTGCGCACCGCTTTGGCTACGAGCTGACTATGTTGTACGGTCTGGATCACGCGCAGACGCTTGCCGTTTTAGTGCCGGCCATGCTTTACGTCCGTTCAGCGGGCAAGCGTCAGAAGCTCCTGCAGTATGCCGAGCGCGTCTGGAGTCTTACAACGGGCGGCGAGATGGAAAAGATCACCGGCGCCATAGAAAAAACACGTCATTTTTTTGAATCCATGCGAGTGCCGACGCGGCTTGGCGACTACAGCATCATGAACGTGGATATTGAACACATCCTCAAATTGCTTGAACAGCACAGCATGATCAATATAGGGGAACGAAACGATGTCACGCTGGAGATGATGCGGAAAATTCTGAATCTCTGCCTGTAATCATTTAAGCCTTTCAAAATCATGGTATGCCGTCAGCCGGTCCGGCCATCCCGCGGCTGTTCCGGGATTTTTTACACAAAAATCGTATTGACATACGTCATG
>CAZDYR010000113.1:0-7589 GCA_964509625.1 uncultured Smithella sp.
ATATGAACCCAGGGCATACACACAAAAAGAGATGAATGATGCTTTCGCGATTATTGAAGAATTAATATCTTTGTCTCATACTCATCATTTCAAGCTTATTTTTTTCGTCACGCCGTTCTATGCGCAACAGTATGTGAATCAGGCTGAATCCATGATGATCGTCAAGGAGAGACTGGCAAAGCTGACGGACTATTATGACTTCAGCGGCTTCAACGCCATCACGGACAACCCCATGAACTATTTCGACGGGAACAGTCACTACCGCTACCGGATCGGCGATATGATCGTCGCAAGAATATTCGGCGGCGCCGCGCCGCTGCCGGATGATTTCGGTGTGCTCGTCACACGGCAAAATGTGGAATCTCACATGGAAAGACAAAAAATCGAACTTCAGCAATATCTGAAGATCAACCGTCTTCAATAACGGGTTAGGAACCGTCCGATTGCATTCACCCGTCAGGCCGCCATCCGTTTTCTATTCAAGGTCTTTTAAAAAGCCTTCAAACTCGGATGGATTTGCCTTAAGCTCGTGTATGTCCTTATCCCACCAGGCGGATTGTGTTATTTCATCAATGGTTTTTTGTGAGAAACGATACCTGATCAGTTTAGCCGGATTACCGCCGACGATGGCGAAGGGCGGCACGTCTTTTACGACCACACTGCCGGCGGCGATGACGGCCCCGTTCCCGATACGGGTAACCGACGGCATAATGGTTACGTTAAGACCAATGTAAGCATCATGGCCGATAAACAATCCGCTTCTGCTGGTGTTCAGCGCTCGATCCACATGTCCGAAATGAGGATTGAAAAAAAATGCGTGGCTGGACCGGTGGGCGATGGGATGGTTTCCATTGATCACCAGCAACCTGCCGTCAATGGAGCTGTACCGGCCAATGACTGTGCCGGGAGGGAATTCCAGACGGAATCCGAAATGGGAATACATACCTACGTCGATGTTATGATATTTATAAAATATCTGTCTTAGAATTTTAGAGTAAAAATCCGCGCCTCTGCGTTTAATCAGGATCTTGCGCATCATTTTCCTCAGACGCTCATTTTGAAGCCCGTAAAGGTAATCGCATAGATTGCACAGCCATTCGGGTTCTTTTATCTTTTTCATGCTTAATCTTTCCTTTTGAATATGCTCTGCGTAATCAGACGATGCATCGCATCGGCCCGCATTTTTTCAATTTTCACAAGATCGGTCCGTTCTTGCGGATCATTTTTCATATTATACAATTCGCTTTTTTGTTTATCCAGATAGAAGATGTATTTGTAATCATCTTTCATGACAGCAATGGTCCCTCTGGCAATTTTGCCTTCAACACGGTTTCCTTCCAGCTGCATGGAAAATTTTGGCTTATGGCTCATGGCACTGCCTTCCATTGCTTTCTTCATGGATTCGCCTTCCATCCATTGAGGAATATCAATATTCAGCAGATCTAAAATCGTGGGCGCGACATCAATCTGCTCCGCGGGCTGGTCAATGATTTTGGACGTTTTTTGCTTTGGCATACGGATGATCAGCGGAATGTGGATTAAGTTATTATACAGATCGGGGCCCCTATGAGCGAGATGGTTGCGCTCAAACGACTCACCATGATCGGAGGATATCATGATAATGGATGTATCCAGATACCCTTCCGTCCTTATTTTATTCAAAAACAGGCTATAATCATGGTCGGCGTTCAAAATAAATTCATCATAGCGCAAGCGCAGTTTACTGATGACGGGCTGCAATTCATCCGGATAGGATTTTTCTAGACTAACCCCCGGGATCGCCAGACCTGTAAGTGTAAGAAAGATATCCTCCTTGAGAAATTGTTTTTTGAAAGGATCTTTCGGCAAATAGGGAAAATGAGGCGGTACAACATGAATCCATAGAAAGAAGGGCGGCTTCGCACGCTGTAAATAACGATGGGCCAGTTCAAAGGTCAGTTCGGCGGGCGCGCCGGTTTGTGTGTTCCATCTCGTCTGGTCAATCGGCTCTATCATTCTTTTATAAAAAAAGTGGAGATAGCTGGCTGCAATGTCAGTAGACCAATAGTGAGCCGAGCTGCCAATGCTGAGGAAAAATAATTTCAAAGGATTCGGGATAATGGATTGGATTGCATATTTTCTAAATCCGGGCTCGTCCGTGTCAAAAGGCGCGTAGTCAAAGTATTGATATGTATCGTTTGTCGATGGATGAGCATAAGCAAGATTACTGATAATCGCTGCCGTCCGGTAACCTTTGCCTTTTAAAACGGCGGCAATGTTTTTATTTTTTAATTCATCGGGTAAAAAGCAATTATGCATTCCGGTAAGGATCAACCTGTGCGTCGAAGGATACGTCCCCGTTAAAATACTGGCCACACCGGGACGCGTCCAATTGGCGTTGGCATACATATTTTTAAAACTGTAACTTTCGCCGGCAAAAGAATCTATATGGGGCGTGGTTTTCAGCTTATATCCATGTAAGGACATATCTTCGGCTGACAAAGCATCAAAAGTGATCAGGATGACGTTGGGACGCATGCCTGCGCTGCTGCCGTCTGTCAGGTTAGAAGCGGCCATCTTTTTTGAAGAATCAAAAAAGTATGCGGAAGACACTTGGACGAAAAATATGACAATGGATGCGCCAACCAGCACGCAAACCGCTTTAAAACACCTGTCCCTCTCTTTTTTCATTTCAGGCAATACCTTGTCCCGGAAAATGAAAACATAAATGAGGGCCGCTAAGAAAATCATGACAACCAAAATATCTATGATCCCTAATTTCGAGACGGCGCTTGGGAATACTTTCAGCATCCACAGTTTTGCTGTCTTATTGAATTCGTAAGCGGCAACAACAAATCCCAACAGACCGTATACGATGACGACTCTTGCAGCGTTCTCTTTGCTGAGAAATAAAGACGTTATGAAATAGAGGATGCCCGCCAGCACGGCTCCAAGAAACGCGATGAGCGTTAAAATAATCGCCATGATCGCCGTGTCCACAACGTGCAGTTTTGCGGGAACCAGCAGGTAAGAATCCAAAAAGTAAAGAAAAGACAGCGGCAAGACCACCAGGATGAGCAGGCAGCTGAAGATCTTAAAAGTTGAAAAAAATACCGAGATGAACGACGTCTCCTGTTTCATAACGCAAAATAACCTCCGATCAGCGGGGCAACATCCAGAACGGATAATTTGGCCGGTAAGTTTTTCTGATTGGAAAAGAATATTCCGGGAACGAAATCGGCGTCGGAACAGTGGTCTCCGCTCCATCTCTTGAGATTATCCCGAACAAGCGGCCCGGCTTTTATCTGACCAATAGCGGATGGCGACGCGGTTCTGTAATGCTTATGATATCCGACAATCAGATCCGGTTGATGGAACAGGGATTCTCCGCCGTATAAAGCCTTCGTATCATAAATATTACTGACAATCCGAACGCCGTGGTCCATGAAGGCGGATAATTTATCAATTAAGCTTTTTTTGGTTGATTCCATTTCCGCCGCCGTAACGATGCCTTCTTTTTCTCTGCCGACACGGTTAAGGTAAATACTGTTAAAACCGACGGCGTATGCTTTTGTACCTGCCCACCGGACGTTATCAAAAAGCCCCCGGCACTCCTTTTCGCCATCTTTAAGTGTCATGAAACCATTTTGCACCAGCCACGCATTCAGATGGACTTCTTTTTTGAAGGAACTGAATCCATGGTCGGAACAAATGAGCAGCAGCGTATCATCAGAGATTGTTTTCATCACGTCGGCAACAATTTTATCCATTCTCCGGTAGTAGTCCGGAATGACTCCCCGATATTTATCCGCTTGTTTCTCGTCATAGAAGGGGTGGCTTTTGTCCAGGAAACGCCAGAACATATGCTGCACCCGATCCGTGGTGTCGAAAACACAGGCCAGAATTCCTTCTTTGAATTTGGATAAGGCATGACTGAACATTTTTTCGCGTTCCCGCATCAGGGTATCGGCGTGCAGCAGAAAGGCGTCTTCATCAATGACGTCATCGTTCATGGAGTTGGCTTCTTCAGGCATGCCAAGTGTTGCGTAATGCCCTCCTAACGCGATCTGCAAGTCCTGCGCATAATCATAGGGTGAGGATATCGGGAAAGTATAAGATTCCGGATCCACATGAATGGGGGTAACGTAAAGCGCAAACGCCGGATAAAGTTTTTGTAAATTGATCTTGCAAATGCCTTTCACGCTGCTCATCAATCCGAGACTGAATTTAAGCTGTATCCAATCCGACCACTGTCCTTCTTTTAGCGTGACTCTGGATCCGCCCAGTGAACAAGTGACACTGTCGGCTGAAAGCTCCATCACCAAAGGAGTGGTGATTTCTTTTTGCCCCCTGACCGTCGCGGCAATGGGCCCGGCAAGCTCCGTGATGATTCTGCTGTTTTTTATCTGAACCTGGACAACGTTACCCTTCTTATCCGCCCGGTCAATACCCGTGTCTGTCGTATAAAAAGAATATGTGCCAAGCGTTCCGCGAATGTCGGGAACACCCAGACCGGCAAGCACATTGCCCTTTATCGGTTTAGGCGGAAAAGTTACGGGCCATCTGATGATGGTGCATGGAATGCCTGACTCCGACGCCTTTTCCCAGAAGGTTTTTACGCTGTAGGGCGGTTTATATTTTGGGCCTTCGCGTCTCAGAATGGAGAGGTAGGGCATATAGGTGTTGGGATCACTGTGCAGAAAATCAAAAATCCCGTGTTCAGAAGGCGCGGCACCGGTGGCAATTGATGTCCAGACAACCGGACTCTGCGGGGGAGAAATCGTCCGCAGCGGGCTGAAGCATCCGTCCCGGGCAAGCCTGCCGAAAGCCGGCAGCTCCCCCGCCGCCATCATATCTTTCATGATGTCGGGGTCAAAGCCGTCAATACCGAGAAATAATACTTTTTTTATTTTTTTTGTCAAAACTCAGTCTGAGCCTTTGCTGATGTCGCTCCGGGACATGCCCAGAGTTGAAAATACTTTTTCGAATACCTTTTTAAAGATAAAGCCGATTTTCCCGAACAGCAGCTTGACTTGCCTTTTCAGGAAGAGATAAGCAAAGGCGATAATGGAAATGATCGGGAAAAGAAGTTGAAAAACATAGCCGCCGGTATTCGGGTCGATATACGCCGGCGCGTCCGTCGCGCCTGCGATGACAAAAGAAATGGCCGTCAGACCGGCCATAAACGCTTTAATCACGCTCCGTCGCGCTTTGCGTAAAACCACAAAAAGTAAATCGATCCTGTAAGCCTTAGATAACAATGCCGCCTCCTACCGGAATGCCATTCTTTTCGATGACAAATCGTCCCATTTCCGGAATGGCTCCGAACGTGTCAATGACCATATTCTGTTTCAAGTGCACGATGACTTCAGCCACTTCGCCGATTTCGATGTTTCGGGGTGACTGGATAATATCATCAATGACAGCCGGATCCAATTTATTCATGATCATCAGGAAAGCTTCCGCGGACTGCGTCGTATGCTTTACACAGACCGTTTCACTTTCTTCATACGAACCATCAAACCAGAAAACTCTGGCATGAATATCTTTTGTAATCAGAGCAGTGGCGTCACCGGAAATGACATTCCCCCTGGCGGGAGTGAAACCGTTATCCAGAACCAGTCCGGCCGTTTCACCAACCCCTGCGGAATGGAGAGGCGGTTCAAGAAATTTAATGATTTTTGAAATTCTGCCTTTTTTCAGTGAAGGGAGAAAGAACACCTCCATATCTTTTTGCACTTCGCCGGATTCAACCCGGCCGACAACGATTTTTTCACCGTCGATATCATAAGCATCCTGAACAGGATAGCGAAGCGGCTTTTCAGAAACGGTTTTCACTTCCAGATTATCGAGGGCTTCAAGCAGGCAGGGCCCCGAATACCATGGCATGGATTCGGCCGGGCCTACGGTATTATCACCGGCTTTTGCCGATATGGGTATCACGGCCAGCGGTTTTAAATCCATGTTGCTCAGATAGCCGATGATGTCTTCTTTCACTTTTTCAAACACCTGCCGGTCGTAGCCTGCGATGTCCATCTTGTTTAAGGCGATGATCACGTTGCGCAGCCCAACCAGGTTCAGAAGATACGCGTGGCGTCTGGTTTGTTCCTGAACACCCTCTGCCACATCCACGACAAGGACAGCCGCTTCGGCATAAGATGTCCCGGTAATCATGTTCTTCAGAAATTCCTTGTGGCCCGGCGCATCCACGATCGTGTAACGGCGCTTTTTGCTGCTGAAATAGGCCTGTGTTGTGTCGATGGTCATGGCGCCTTCGCGCTCCTCCTCCAGGGCGTCCAGCGCGAAGGCATACTCAAAATCTTTGCTCAAGCCCGCGGAACTGCGGCTAACGTCAGCCTCGCGGTCCTGCGTCAGAGCGCCTGTGCCGTAGAGGAGACGTCCGATAAGTGTACTTTTGCCGTGATCGATGTGACCGACAATGACGATGGGTAACGCAACATTTTCCATATTATTCCCCGTAATCTCCGAAACAAATCCGGTGACGTTATTTTTCCTCAGAGGTATCCCAGAAGTCTCAGCTTCTGCATGGTGTACATGTCTTCCTTGTCCTGGGCCCGTCCCGCTCTCTCAGACTGTTTGGAAATCAGGACTTCTTCGATAACCTGGTTAATGTTTGCCGCGGGCGAATCGACGGTCTGACAGCAGGGAACACAGCCGATGCTCCGGAACCGCCGGCCTTCTTTGCTGAAATACAAATCAACCACGGGAATATTCTCCCGCTGAATATATCGCCATATATCGACTTCGTTGAAATGCAACAGGGGATGAATCCGGTAATGCTCGTCTTCCTGACGGATGGACTTATATTGATCCCATACTTCCGCCGATTGGGTTTCGTAATTCCACTTGAACTGATCATCACGCGCCGAAAAATACCGCTCTTTGGCTCTGATACCATGCTCATCGCGTCTGATCCCCACAAACATGGCTTGAAGATTTCTTTTCTGAATAATCTTTTTCAGTGCGTTAGTTTTCAGTTCATTACAGCACTCAAATTTCAATCCTTTATGAGGCCCCATCCCGGCGTCAATTTTCTCGCGATTTTCCGCGATGACAAGATCAAAACCCCATTCGGCCGCCATTCTGTCCCGGAATTCATACATTTCAGGAAATTTATACGATGTATCAATGTGAATGACCGGAAAGGGAATTTTCCCGAAAAACGCCTTACGAATCAGCCAGAGCAGCGTCGTGGAGTCTTTACCGACAGACCAGAGCATGGCAATATTCTTAAATCGATAGGATGCTTCCCTGATAATATAAATACTTTTGTTTTCCAAAATGTCCAGATAATCCATAACTGCTTCCCCTATTAAACCAAGCTTCCGACAACAATGGTCTTTTTCTACCTCAATGTATCCACCCTGTCAAGCAGTCGGCCGGCCTGACGATCCATCCATAACTGCATTTTTCGTTATCTGGATCAACGCCCTCGCGGCGAGCCGTCGAAGCATGAAAGCCCTGATGACTGTTCTCACCCTTTCGGCATGGTTTTTTCAAATGATTCAGCCATGCAAAAAATCCCGAGACCCTGTCAACAAAAAGATCAGCTGATTTCTCCTCTGATGTAAGCCTGCGTTTTTTCATCT
>CAZDYR010000114.1:0-7512 GCA_964509625.1 uncultured Smithella sp.
GGTCCCATCTGCACGCGGCCATCATCGCTTACACCTGTGTTGTGCTGGTAATCTGCTATGTGGTTTTGCTGCGTCATGTCAACAAACTCCCTCCCAGCGCGGAAAAAAGACGACTACGTTATTTGCTGATCGCTTGCCCGATAGCTTTGCTGCTGGGCGGCATCGATCTGCTGGGTTACCTCGGCTACAGTTTTCCACCCGTGACCGGCCTGGTTTTGTCAGCCCTGCTTTATTTTATTCTCTTAATTATTGCCTATCCCCAGCTTTCTGAATTACATGATTTTTTCGCCCGTGCCCTGGTCATTTTCATCAGTACCATAACCGGCGCATTCATCTTTTATTTTGTGGCTTTCTTTTTCAGTCCGAGCAAACTTTCTTTTACCAGCGTCATCATGGCGTCTTTTCTTATCGTC
Source organism: uncultured Smithella sp. (assembly GCA_964509625.1). Classification (GTDB taxonomy): domain Bacteria; phylum Desulfobacterota; class Syntrophia; order Syntrophales; family Smithellaceae; genus UBA8904. The sequence goes on from CAZDYR010000114.1 coordinate 414, forward strand.
ATATCCGTCACACCCGTCAGGATGATTTTAAAAAAACTATTCAGTTTCTTTTATCCCGACAGCAAGTATGTTTTTACGTCACTTTATGAATTTGACGAAAAACTGGAAAGAGAAAAGGCCCTGCTGCTGGCGGAAATGGCTCCTGTCTTCGCGCACGAAATACGCAACCCGCTCGGATCCATCAAAGGGGCGGCGCAATATCTCCAGTTGGAGGCGTCCACGGAAGAACACAGCAAGCTTTTAAATGTGATTATTGAAGAGGTCAACCGTCTCAACACCGTCGTCAGCCAGTTTCTGGATTACGCGCGTCCTTTTTCCATCAAGATTCAAAGGCAGGATATCAATGCCATTATCCTCAAAGCCGTTTCAATCATTGCAACCAATCGCCTGACGGACAACATTGTTCTTTCCCGGGAGCTCCATGAAGGCCTGCCCGCCGTAAAAGTCGATGAACAGCAGCTTCTGCAGGTTATGATCAATATTGCACTAAACGCCATTGAAGCGATGCCTCATGGCGGCACCCTGACTTTCCGGACATCTCAAATCGAAACCAGCGCCGGAGCCGCAGTCGGCATTACCATCCGGGACACCGGCAGCGGCATTGAACCGGACAAACTTAAAAACATTTTCAAGCCTTTTTACACAACAAAAGAAAGGGGGGTGGGCCTGGGTCTGGCCATCTGCCAGAAAATAATCAAGGAACACGGCGGTTCCATCCGGGTCAAATCTTTGCCCGGCCAGGGAAGCGTCTTCTTCATCCGGCTCAACGCGGATGGAAAGATTTAACGACAATGCGCCTTGATTTAATCACGAAGGCATAATAGTTTAAGACATGAATAAAATCCTGATTGTCGATGATGAATTGAATATGAGGCTGGTCCTTGCCGCAATGCTGAAAAGAGAAGGCTACGAGGTCGCGTCCGCCGCTGATGGTTTTGAAGCTCTGCAAATAATGAGAGCGGGCCGCGTTTCCGCCGTGGTTACGGATTTGAAGATGCCGCGCATTGACGGCATGGAATTGCTCCACCGCATCAATCAGGAATATCCGGAAGTGCCGGTCATCATGATCACCGCTCACGGAACGGTGGCAACGGCCGTCGAGGCGCTGAAAAAAGGCGCTTTGGATTACATCACAAAGCCCTTTGAACTGGAAGAGTTAAAAAATGTCGTTGCGAAAGCCGTCAAAACGCACAATTTGAAAGAGAATGAGCTCTTCCTGCCTCCGGAAGAAATCGAACGCGTCGGCATCATCGGAACCAGCCAATCGACGCTGGCCATATTTGACGCGATCAAACGGGTGGCGCCCACCACCACAACCATTCTGATTACAGGGGAAACCGGTACCGGTAAGGAGCTGGTCGCCGAAGCCATTCACCGTAATTCTCCGAGAAAAAATAATCCGCTGATCAAAATCAATTGCGCCGCCATCGCGGAAACGCTGATGGAAAGCGAATTATTTGGCTATGAAAAAGGCGCTTTCACAGGCGCCGCCATTACCAAACCGGGCAAGTTTGAACTGGCGCACAAAGGCACCTTGTTTTTTGACGAGGTGGGTGAGATCCCCCGGGATATGCAAGTTAAACTGCTGCGCGTTCTACAGGAGCAGGAATTCGAACGGGTGGGTGGCCTCAAGACCATCAAAGTAGACGTGCGTTTCATCGCCGCCACCAATAAAAACCTGCTGAGAAGTGTTCAGGAGGGAAGTTTTCGCGAAGATTTATTTTACCGCCTCAATGTCTTTCCTATCATCGTCCCCCCCCTACGGGAAAGAAAAGACGATATCATTCCTCTTGCGGATTATTTTGTCGGCAAATTCAATAAAAAACTGAATTTGGCCATCCAGGGCGTGGATGACGCCGTAAAGGACATGCTCCTGCTATACCAGTGGCCCGGCAATATCCGTGAACTGGAAAATCTGATCGAGCGAATGATGCTTTTAGCCAAGACCCCCCTGATCACGGCGAGCGAGGTCCCGCCGGAATTCAAGGCCAACCTGGAAAAAGACTTCGCAGCCGGCCCGGATGATAATAAAACACCTTTTAAAGATTTCGTAAGAACCCATATGGAAGAAGTCGAAAAGCAGATGATCATCAAGTGCCTTGAGGATTTTGAGGGGAACGTCACGAAGGCAGCCAAGCAACTGGGGTTGAGCCGCAAAGGCCTGCAATTGAAAATGATTAAATACAATCTGCGCAAATAATCCCACGTCCAAATCATTGCGGTCCCATAGCGGCTGAAATCAGGCGACGACAGGCGTTGAGAAAACCGGCACCGCCTGTAAAGCTCTCGTCTTGATTTGAAAAAGAAATAACCGATCGACGGAAGCAAATCAAAACTACTTTGCTGACGCGGCGGAAGAAAGATAATTTTCTGTCTCGAGATAGGGGAATATTTGATTAAAAGCCGCGACAATCTGAGGATCGAAATGGGTTCCGGAATTGGCCAGAATTTCCTGCTTGGCCTGAAGCGAGCTGAACGCCTTGCGGTACGGACGGTCGGTAGTCAGCGCGTCATATACATCAGCCACGGCAATAATTCTGGCCCCCAGGGGGATGTCCTCCTGAGCCGCCTTGTAATAACCGCTGCCGTCATATTTCTCATGATGATGAAGAATGATGGGCAGAATATCACCCACCGTTTCACCAAGCGGCTCAAGCATATTGACGGCCAGCCAGGTATGACGCCGCAGACTGATGCGTTCCTGCGCGGTCAGCTCGGTGACTTTCTGCAGAACCGCTTCACTCACGCCGACTTTCCCCAGATCATGCAGCAGGGCGGCAACCCGGATGTTTTCCACGTCAAATTCATTGAGCTTCATCTGCTTGGCGATCATTTCAGCAATCATGGAGACCCGGTGGGAATGACTTTGCGTATAGTTGTCCGCCGACTCAATTACCAAAGACAGCATCTCAATGATGCCGCTGTATGTTCTTTGCAGTTCTTTTCTGGATTCTTCTTTTTTATCATAAAGGATTCCCATGCAATAGCCTGTAAAAATGAGGAAGAGCCCCCAGGTAACCAGATCGAGCCACTTGAAGAACTCGGCATTGTTACCGGTTTGCAGGGCAAAGCTTTGTGGAACAAAGTAGGCCAGCAGGCCGACAACCACAACGGAAAAAACGGATGACACGATCGCGTAGCGCTTACCGAAAAAATAAGCTCCCAGCAAAACCGGCAGGTAGAAGACATTCAGGAAAGCCCGCTGATTAACGACAAAGAAATAAATAAAGCCGACCAACCCCACCAAGAGCAAAATGATAATCAGCTCTTTGTCAATATTGAACCCCTCTTTCGTGATCTGTTTATTCAGCGGAATCGTCATATCTTAAGGCACTTTTGTGATATTAAATTTTTTAATACGTATTATATATTCGAGCTTACACACGCTGTCAACTACATTATTATCTGTTCCTGCATATCGACAACAGAATGCCGCGCCATCTCAATCACCCGGAACGGTAAATTGAAAATCAGAATTTAAATCCGCATCACGGAATCCAGCCGGCCAGCCTGGCCCACAGCCACCAGGCCGCACGCCCTTTTAAGGCGCAGTTCAATCCCTGGCTGTGAGCGCAACCGCTACAGTCGTTGGCCAGTGACGTCAATTCATCACCGGGATTGGCCGTAACCCAGGCGGTTGCCCAGTTCCTGTCGCGGGAACCATTATTGTCACTGTCATAATCGCAATTGTCATTGGCGCTCAGAAGCATATAATTAGTTGACTGGCCGGGATCGTAGCTCTCGATATCGGCAAAATCAAAAAGAATTTTGTTGTTCGCCAGACAGTAATCGCGAATCTGCTGGTTGCGAAGATGCAGATTGCCCGAAGCACCGCCTCCGTCGAGATGACCGGTCATATAGACAAACCGGACTCCCCAGTATTCAGATTCCAGTTGGGCCATGGGCGCAAGATATTGATCAACCATGTTTTGCTGTGTCAGATTGGACACCTGTCCGCACCAGGACCAGATAATGACGTTAACATCCGGATTACTCGAGCCTCTTCCCGAAGCGTTAGGAGAACCCAGATAGGAACGGGTATTGTTGACCCAATCCGGATAATATCCTACATCGCCGCCCATCGCATCATCGTGTAAATCAAGCGCACCGCCCGTTCCGCCGTTGTTCCAGGCGTACAGGCTGTTGGCCGATGCCAGCGCGTTCATTCCGGTAATCAGTTGGGTGCCGTGTGAGGTGTGTCCGTAGGCAATATGTAAATTGGCTTTAGCGGCGTTGATATAACTCGTCGGTATCGAAGGAAAAGCGCCCGCGGCCAGATGGCCGGCAACGATCGCGCCGCCTGCAACAGGTGATTCACTGACGGTGACCGTATAATCCTTGGTTGATGCATCCTGCGCCGTCACCCTGTAAACCACAGCGCCGGTGAAATCATTAGCCGTCGTGCCGCTTTGCTGAGCCGTGCTCCCCACCCGGACACTCTGCCCGGTCGTGGAAAAGGTCGCCACCAGAGCGCCACGGCTGGTTCCATTGGGAACGGTAGCGTAGATGTTCGTGCCGGAGATGGTGCCGATGACATCCTGTGAAAGCTCGCTGTTGGCCGCGTCCGTAAAAGAAAATGCCGTGATGTCTTTAGCGGTGTTTGGCGCGTTGGTCACCGTCACAATATAATTTTCTTCAGTATCGTCTTCAGCCACCACCGTGTAGGTCACCGGATTTGAAAAATTATTGGCCGTGAAACCGCTGGTCTGTTGAGCTGTGCCGATACGAACGGAATCGCCATTCGTAGCAAATGTGGCAATAAGCGACGTCCGGCTGACTCCGTAAGGAAGGGTCACGGTAATGTTCGTGCCGGATATGACGCCTGTGGCATTGGCCGATAGAACGGGATTATGCGATGAGGTAAATGAAAAAGCCGTGATGGCTTTGGTGGAACTTGGGGCCGCCGGATCGACCTGAAGAATTCCGCTTCCGGAATCACCTCCTCCGCCACAGCTCAATAATATGAACGTCAAAAGCAAAAGCCAAAACATTGAAATAATTCCAAACCGTTTTGTGCAAGCTTCGGAAATCATCATCTCCTCCATAACTTGTTACACATTTCCCGATTTAGTTGACACACCAATTAGGGAAGTCGCCCTTCCTGCCTTAACCTGTTTATAATTCGGTTAATGGCCGGCATGGCATCCGCCGTGGCTTTTTCGCCCTCCATGATTGCCTCATGCCTTTTGGTAAAATCGCTGGAGCCGATAGAGCCCACTTTGGGTCTGATCACGACATCAGCGCTTTTCAGCTGAGTGACCGCCATCTTGTTATACATAATATCGACGGCCTGCATGATGGTTTCGATCGTCCCCGCCGGAGCGTCAGAAGAAAGGCCGGCTGATATATCGACGGCTATCACGACATCCGCGCCGAAGCGGCGAGCCACATCAACGGCCACGGGGCTGACCACACCGCCGTCCACATGAGCTTTATTGGCGATGACGACCGGGTTGAAAATACCCGGAATGGAGCAACTGGCCCTCACGGCACGGCCGGTATTGCCGCGGCCGAATACCATTTCTTCACCGGTTTGAATATTGGTGGCCACCGCATAAAAAGGAATCCTGAACTTATCGATCGTTGTGTATTTCACTTTGTGATTGATAAAATTCTCCAGCTTTTCGCCTTTGATAAAACCGTTATCCGGAATAATGTAATCCGCCACATCATCTTTCTGAATGTCGAGGGCGATCGTCTGCAGTTCATAAGGATTATAGCCGAAAGCATAGAGACTGCCGACAAAAGAGCCGACGCTGGTACCGACCACCATGTGAATGGGAACGCGATGGGACTCAAGCACTTTTAGCACGCCGACGTGAGCAAATCCTCTGGACGCCCCCGCACCTAACACGACGGCAACTTTAGCCGGTTTGGGCGGCGGAGGCGGCGGCGTTTCTTTCGGTGTCGTCGCGCAGGAGAGAAGAAAGGCGGCAAAACAACAAACAGCCAGAGGATAAATTTTCCTCCATAACCGGGATAATTCAGTGGGCATGGCTATATTTTTCTTTCCCTTCTGTTTCTTGACCGCGGCCTTTTATTTTGCGGTTTGGGTTTGGGAGTTGTCTTTGAAGGACTTGCCTCCTCCAGATCGGCAACGGGCTGAACCGGCGGCGCATGCAGGGACTGCTGATAATAGTCGTCCAGCAGCATCGTAACGATCGCCAGTTCGTCTTCGGCCTGAGCCAGATTGCGGGCCAGCGGGAGAAAACGCCGCATTCGCTCCATCTGAATATTGTCGCGGGCGCGCAGACGCGCCTCTAAAAGCGCGGTAATGCGTTCGGCAACCACTCTTTCCAGTTCGTCGTCACCGGGCAGCGGCCGTTCTTCCATGTGAATATTATAGAAACGGGCAATACTTTGTATTTTAAATTTTTCCATTTCCGCAACCAGCGAAATGGCCACTCCGCTTGAGCCCATTCTCCCGGTGCGTCCGGCGCGGTGAATGTAGGCTTCCGGGTCTTCCGGCGGCTCGTACTGAAACACATGAGAAAGATCGGGAATGTCAATGCCGCGCGCCGCCACGTCGGTGGCGACCAGGAAGCGCAACGCACCGCGTCGCACCCGCGCCATCACCTTTTCCCTCGCGTTCTGGGCGAGATCCGAAGACAGCTCGTCGGCGTCGTAACCAAAACGCTTCAAAACGACGGACAGGTAATGCACCGTGTCTTTGGTATTGCAGAAAATGATGGCCGAGGCGGGATTTTCAATCTCGATAATCCGCACCAGCGAACGCTCCTTGCGCATTCCCGGCACGACATAATAAATATGCTCGCTTTCAGCGATATGCACCTCGTTCCCGCTTAAGCTCAGCAACTGGGGTTCATGTAAAAATTGGCCGGACAGGCGAACCACCTGCGGCGGAAATGTCGCGGAAAACATGCTGCTCGTGATCTTGCCTGTCGGAATATACTTACGGATTTTGACCATGTCGGGATAAAACCCCATGGACAGCATCCGGTCCGCCTCATCGAATATCAATATTTTCAGGTGATCCAGGGAAAGCGTGTTTTTAAGCAGATGATCCAGGATGCGCCCCGGCGTGCCAACCACCAGTTGAGCGCCGCCCCGAAAAGCATCCAGTTGGGCCGTGTAGCCT
>CAZDYR010000115.1:0-7463 GCA_964509625.1 uncultured Smithella sp.
GTTCTACGCGATCCAGGAAATCCCGCCGCTGGCTTTCCGCTCCAACCGGCGGGCGCTTTCCACCTATATTAAAAGCAAAAAGGATTACTGGGCGGTGCTTGATTCCGTTGCTGACCGACATGACGGGACCCTTCCGAAACAGGGGCCGGCAAATGCCATGACCAGACGTCTGTTGAATGTGATCCTGAGAAACCGGGAAAAGATGATTGATCAATGGATCGAGGACATGACCACCAATCCCTCAACAGCCGAATATCGGCATTATGACAACCGGGTGCTTTATAATATCTGCGACAAAATAATCTTGCAGATCTCGCTCTGGCTTGGAAATGCCTGTGACACCGGCCGTATCAAAAATTTCTATACGAATCTGGGAAGGGAAAGAAAGAAAGCCGCCGTCACCATCAGCGGCGTGCTGAGCGCGCTCAGTCTGATCCGCAAGCATATCTGGGATGTCGCGCTTGCGGAGGGCGCGCTGCAAAAAAGCCTGGATCTTTACATGACTTTTGAACTGCAAAGACGCATGACCATCTTCTTTGATCTGGCCACATTTTATATGACGCGCGGTTATGAGGGAAAGCCCCGGCATGGGGTGGAAAAACCTGTGCCGCCGGAAAAACCTTACGGTTTCCTCCGGCGGCACAATAAAAAAGGGGGGAACTAAAAATCCTTAAATTCATCCTTGTCGAAAGGAATGACCTGCTCCGGCCTCACGGCCTTTGATTTAACGGACGGCGCGGCTATCGCTTTGCGCTTTACATCCTTCCCGGAAGGAACGGGGGCCGATATCGCCCTGCCGGCAGTCGCAAAGGTTTTACCGGGTTTTTTTTTAGCAATTTTCCCGGCAGAACCGGAGTATCCTTTACCGGAGAAAGAGGTTTTTGCGCTGACAATATTGATTTCAGTGCCAACCATATCGGCCAATTCTTCCATTCTCTTTTCCAGTTGACTCACTTCCATGTTCATCGATTCCGCCGCGGCAGCTGAAGATTCCGCATTATAGGCCGCCTGCTGGACAACCTTGTCCATCTCGGCAACGGCACGGTTGATCTGGGCGATACCGTTTGCCTGCTCCTGTGATGCCGTCGCTATTTCATCGACCAGCTGGCTTATTTTTGTCGATGACGCGATGTTGTCTTTAAATGCTTCCTGCGTATAGCTGGTTAACTCATTGCCGTTTTTCACGGCCTTCATTGTATTCTCGATCAGTTCGCTGGTATTTTTCGCGGCTTCCGCCGAACGCATGGCCAGATTGCGAACCTCATCCGCAACCACCGCGAAGCCCGCTCCGGCTTCGCCCGCGCGCGCCGCCTCCACCGCAGCGTTTAAAGCCAGCAAATTGGTTTGAAAAGCAATCTCATCAATCGTTTTAATGATTTTTCCAGTTTCTTCAGAGGATTTGGTAATTTCAGCGATAGCCGTTGCCATATCGTCCATGTGTTTGTTGACCTTATTAACGATCTGACCTGCCTCCTGCATCATGGCTCTGGCCTGCGAGGCATTATCCGCATTCTGTTTGGTCATGGACGACAGCTCTTCCAGAGAAGAAGACGTTTCTTCCAGGGAGGACGCCTGCGAACTGGCACCATCAGCAAGCTGCTGCGCGGAGGAAAACACCTGAGAGGATCCGGAAGACACATTTTGGATGATGTCGACCACACCTTTTACAGACGCCACGACAGGCGCGACAATTCTGCGGGAAAATAAGAAACCGACTCCCAGAATGAGTGCAATGAACAGTACCATAAAAAATCCGGTGATCCGCATGTAGCTGTTAACCATCGCAATATTCTCGCTGTCCACGTTGTATAACTGATAAATAGCCATCAGCCCCATCACCAGGATCATTGCGGCCTGGCTGAGCATCGCTATCCTGATTTTCGCGTCTATAGTCCCTTTTGCCATGATTTTACTCCTTATATTGATTCCCTGATGAATAAAAATTAAATGGTTTTTTCCAGCGCGGCAACATCATCCGCATTCATGACGCGGTCAATATCCAGCAGAATTTTGATTTTACCGCCCGCTTTGGCCATTCCCAGAATATAATCCGTATTGAGTCGGGTCCCGAAATTGGGTGTGTCTTCAATATCTGCGCCCTTAATATTCAAAACCTCCGAAACGGAATCAACCAGGATGCCGATCAGGATATGTCCGTTATCTTTAGCGATCTCAATAACAATGATGCAGGTCCGCTCGGTATACTCCATGGCCGGCAGGCCGAATTTCAGCCTGAGGTCAATGACCGGAATGACCTTACCCCTGAGGTTGATAACACCTTTAACATGTGAGGGTGTCTGCGGCACCGCTGTAATGGTTATTATGCCAATGATTTCCTTAACCTTGAGAATGCCAATACCGTATTCTTCATCGGCCAGCGTAAAAGTTAAGTATTTACCTTCCCTTGTATTTATTTTTCCCTCTCGCAATTCAGGCGCAGCGGCTGTTTTCATTGCTATACCTCCAAATTATAATACTTGAAAAAATGACTTTACTGACCATGCGTTTCCGTATTTTCAAACTATTATAACGGCATTTTTTCAAAATACTTGAGTCTCGAGAAAGCGGTTTTTCGCAATATGTTGTCAATGACGCATTCAATGATATGACATTTATTCACTTATCATATCAATGAAATCCATTTTGTCCGGTATCCGTCATCCATTTTCTCCGTCTCCATAGAAATATTACAAATATGTACTAAGAGCGTGATTAAGAAACACTGCACAAAGGCCTTCCAGTGAATTATATTGACATCGCCGGCGGCTTTTCTTATACTGACGGTCAGTGAAAAAGAAATTTACGATCAGTAGCTTACGATGATTTCTCTTTCACCTTTTAATAAATATATTCCGAAACGTTTTCGGATCAGACAATACATGGCAAGGGAAGGAATATTTTTCATGATTACAATCAGCTTTGATGGAATGGATTATGTGACGGCCGACGGATTGACGATCATCGAAGCGGCCCGCGCGTCCGGAATTGATATTCCGGCGCTGGGATATGATCCGCGTGTAAGCCCGCCCAGCAGCTTTGAAGCCGCATTTGTGGAAGTGATTGACGGAGGGCAGACCCGATTCGTATCCGCAACGTCAACGCCGGCTGGGGACGGGATGGTGATCCGCACCCAATCGGATGCGCTCACCAGTTATCGCAAGATTTACCTTCAGGCGCTTTTGCGCAATCACTGGGGCGATTGCGTGGCCCCCTGTGTTTTGCGCTGCCCGGCGCACATTGATATTCAGAAATACATTTATCATGTCAACTGCGGAAATTTCACGGAGGCGCTGGCGGTCATCAAGGACGCGAATCCCCTGCCGGCCGTCTGCGGCCGCGTCTGCCCGCACCCTTGCGAAACGGACTGCCGCCGCAACGCAATCGACGGCGCGGTCAACATCAACGGCATCAAACGCTTTGTCGCAGACTGGGACACATTCCAGATGGAACCGTATCAACCGCTCTGCAAGCCGGACACCGGCCATAAAATCGCCATTGTCGGCGCGGGCCCCGCCGGACTCACCGCCGCCTGGTTCCTGCGCCGCAAGGGGCATGCCGTCACCATCTTTGAAATGCAGGAAGCGGCCGGAGGAATGCTGCGCTGGGGCATTCCGTACTATCGCCTGCCTGAAAAAAATCTGGACGCGGAAATTCAAAGCATTCTCGATCTGGGCGTCAACATCCTCTACAACAAAAAGCTGGGCAGGGATTTCACGCTCGAATCCCTCAAACGCGACGGCTTTGAAGCGGTCTTTCTGGGTCTGGGCGCGCAACTTGCGACGTCCATCGGCGTGAAAGGTGAGGAATCGAAAGGCGTCATGTCCGGTCTTGACTTTCTGGCCAGGCTCGCACGGGGTGAAAAACCTGCCATCGGAAACCGGGTCATCGTCATCGGCGGCGGCAACACCGCCATGGACGCGGCGCGCAGCGCCGTGCGCCTCGGAGCGAAAGAGGTTATCATCGCCTACCGCCGCACCCGACAGGAAATGCCCGCCCAAGCCATCGAAATTGAAGAAGCCATAGAAGAAGGCGTCAACATCCAGTTTCTCACGGCGCCCGTCTCGATTACGGAAACCGCCGACGGGCTTTCCATGACGTGCGTCAAGATGACGCTGGGAGAACCGGACAAAAGCGGCCGGCGCCGTCCCGTGCCGCAGGAAGGCTCTGAATTCCAGCTGACCGCTTCCACCATCATTTCCGCCATCGGCCAGGCCGTTGACGGCTTCTGCATCGGTGATAAAACGCTTATCGATAAATGGGGCAATGTGACCGTCAATCCGCAGACCCTGCAAACCGCCCTGCCCTGGGTGTTCTCCGGAGGCGACTGCGTCACCGGCCCGGACATCGCCATTTCCGCCATCGGCGCCGGCAAGCGCGCCGCCCAGGCCATCGACGAGTATGTGCGAACCGGCACCGTATTCACAAAAGACGAGCCCTACACCTGCACGAAGGGCAAATGGAAGGACCTGCCGCCGGAAATGTTCAAGGGCATCGATCATGCCGACCGCGTCGAGATTCAGGCCGTTGCGCCCAACGTGCGAAAAACCAATTTTGACGAATCCTCGACAACATGGGACGAAGCTGCCGCCATGGCGGAAGCCTCGCGCTGCATCGCCTGCGGCTGCACCGAACGCTACGACTGCGAACTTCGCAACTATGCCAGCGAATACGGCGTTGCGCACGACACCGCCCACCCCGCCAAACCGCTGCCGATTGACGAGAACCATCCCATCATCACACGTGATCCCGGCAAGTGCATTTTATGCGGCCTTTGCCTGAAAGTCTGCCGCGAAATGGAAGGCGTTTCCGCGCTGAGTTTTTATGAAACCAACGACGTGCTGACGATCGGCCCCAATGACCACCGACCGCTGGATCTTACCGTCTGCGTGGCCTGCGGGCACTGCGCCATGGTCTGCCCCACCGGCGCGCTGACGCTCAAACCCGCGCTGCCGGATGTCTACCGGGCGCTCAAAAATCCGGAGCTCACGGTGGTCGCGCAAATCGCCCCGGCCGTGCGCGCCGCTTTTGGCGAACAGTACGGCATTAAAGGCGAAGACGTCATGCCGGTACTCAGCGCCTGCCTCAAGCAGATGGGTTTCAACTTTGTCTTCGACACCTGCTGGGCGGCCGATTTGACGATTATGGAAGAAGGAACGGAATTTCTGTCCCGTCTGGCCGAAGGCGGCGTGCTGCCGCAAATCACGTCGTGCTGTCCGGCCTGGGTCAACTACTGTGAAAAAATGGCGCCGGATATTCTGCCCCACCTGTCTTCCTGCAAATCACCGCAGCAGATGTTCGGCGCGGTCATGAAACAGTATTTCGCCAAACATCTGAAACTGAGGCCGGAGCTTTTGTATTTTGTCTCCATCATGCCCTGCAACGCGAAAAAATACGAATCGATGCGGCCCGAATTCAAAGAAGATCATCTCCAGGACGTGGACAAGGTCCTGACCACCTGGGATGTCATGACCATGCTGGCCGAAAAAAATATCGATCCGCGCAAAATCACCCCCGTGCCGGTGGATGCGTTTTTCGGCAAGGTGTCCGGCGCGGGCATCATCTTCGGCGCCAGCGGCGGCGTGGCGGAAGCGGCGCTTCGACTGGCCGCGGAACGCGTCATGGGCAAACGGATGGACAGCTTCGCCTACGAAGGTGTGCGCGGACTTCAGGGCGTGAAGGAAACCACCATCACACTTGGGGAAACCAAGGTGCGCCTGGCGGTCGCAAGCGGTCTGCAAAACGCCCAGAACCTCATCGACCGCATCCGGTCCGGCGACGCCCCCTACGATCTGATCGAAGTCATGGCCTGCCCCGGCGGCTGCATCAACGGGTCGGGCAATCCCGCCCCGCTTTTGAAAAGCGATGCGGAACATCGTCTGGACGTCCTGTACCGCCTGGATCAGGAGGCGCCCATCCGTACCAGCCAGGACAATCCATCGGTCCAGGCCATCTACACAAACTGGCTGGGCCAGCCGGACAGCGAAACATCCCATCACGCCCTGCATACGCACTACAAGCGGCGCTCCATGCGCGTTTCGGACATCAAGGAAGAAGCCGTGGTTTCAACGCCGATTGTGGATATCGGCGTGTGCATCGGAACTAACTGTTATATCAAGGGCTCCTGGAAACTGCTGGAAGGGCTTTCCGCCGAGCTGCGTAAACGGGGACTCTCCGAGCGCTGCCGTGTCAAGGCGCGTTTCTGCACCGGGCAGTGTGAAGGCGGCCCGAATGTCGTCGTCGGCAATAAAATTATCTCCGTGGAGAATGTGACTGCGGCGGGCGAATTCATCGATGCCCATCTGCTGCCTTTGATCTCCGCGCAAACGTCGGGGAAATAGCATGCTCGTGATCACAATTTGCGTCGGAAGTTCGTGCTCTTTGCGCGGCTCCGATGAACTGGCCTCGGAGCTTTTCCGCCTGATCAAGAAGGAAAACCTCGAAGGCATGGTGGATATTGTCGGGGCCTTCTGCATGGACGCCTGCTCCAAAGGCGTTTCGGTGCGCGTGGGCGAGCACGAATTCAGCGGCATACAACCCCGTGAGGCCGAAGAATTTTTCTACAGGGAGATTCTGGGACGCGTCGACCATCAGCTGCTGCCGAAGAAAACGTCATAAGGACATGATTGCCCGTCCTGACTCAAAAAGGATTCCTATGAACGAACCCGTTATCATCACCAACCCCGCCCGCTGCCGCGACTGTTACCGCTGCGTCCGCCACTGCGACGTCAAAGCCATTCGCCTGCAGGACGGCCAGGCGCAGGTGGTTCCGGAACTCTGTATTGTCTGCACAACCTGCATCCGCACCTGCCCGCAAAAAGCCAAAGACGTTCCCAGCGCCATGCCGGAAATCAAAGAGTCGCTCAAAGACGGCCGGATGCTTATTGCATCTGTTGCGCCGTCCGCGCCGGCTTATTTCAATTTTCGTCATTTTGTTGAGATGGAATCCGCGCTTAAAAAACTCGGATTTCACGCCGCGGAAGAGACCGCCCTCGGAGCCGAGATCGTGGGCCTTGCCCATCGGGACTATGTTGAACGCCTGCCGGACCGCAGTCCGGTGATCACATCGTCGTGCCCGGTTGTCGTCAACCTTATTGAAAAATACTATCCTGATCTTCTGGGGCATCTGGCACCGATTGTCTCGCCGATGATCGCGCACGGGCGCTGGCTTAGGCAAAAATACGGCCCGGACGCCCGCATTGTTTTCATCGGGCCCTGCATCGCGAAAAAAATGGAAATCTGCGATCCGGCCGTTGAGGGCGTTGTGTTTGCCGCCATGACCTATCGCGGTCTGGCCGACTGGTTCGCCGAAGAAAACATTGTTTTTTCGGAAAAAGAAATCGCGCCCGTTCTCTCAACACCCGCCGACGCCAGGCTGTTTCCGGTGGAAGGTGGATTAATCGCGACAGCGGGACTCAGCACGGACATGCTCGGGCAGGATCTGATTGTCGCCAGCAGTCTGGATA
>CAZDYR010000116.1:0-7387 GCA_964509625.1 uncultured Smithella sp.
GTGTTGGTGATGACAAATTTTCCCATGCTCAGACCGTATCTTTCCGTATAATACCTGAACATCTCGGCCGTTAATCCCTTGGACAGCCCGTAAGGTGAAAATGCCCGCAAGCCATCAGAACCTTCACCCTCGTTATATTCAAATATGCTTCCCGTCAGCAGTAAATGCCGGCACTGCTTATCGTAAATTGTCCGCAAAACATTTTGAATATTTCTGGTGTTGTTCTGGAGCGCGGTAACAACATCAAAGTCCGGACTTTTATAGTTGGTCACTTCCGCGTCGTGATGGCAAAGAAGGTCAACTCTTTTTTCTTTTTCAATTAAATGAATAAACGCTTCAGATCCGAAAGGGCAGTCAAAGACGCAAGGCACCATCCTGGTCAGTTCTTCAACCCGTCTTTTTCGGATGTCCGCGTATTTTTCAATGTTTCCCTTAAATGTGGCAACGACATCGTGCCCTGCCTCAGAAAGAGTTTTAATGAACCAGTATCCTGTAAAGGAACTGCTGCCGGTAAAGATGATTTTCATTCTAATTCCCTCAGAAACTCCGGCTTAAGAGATGATTTTCGAAAATAACACTGATTGACTCTGGTATATTATGAACTGGTTCCCGGCTTCCACCGGGAAGACGTCTGGATTCCCGCCTGCGCGGGAATGACTTTGTTATTGGTTTGATACCATTTTTCATCTCGATACTTCCTGCCACAATAGCTGAACAGGCAAAGCGGTTAGGGATTCACTAAACGGGATAATCTCTGTTCCTGTATAAAGAACAATTCCCCGCCGGAAACGCTTGTCCGCCGCTTCCGCCAGCACTCTCATTCCCTTGAAGTCATTGGCATGAATGGTGGCGCTTGCTTTGACTTCAATTCCCACAAGATTGCCCGACTTGTCTTCCAAAACAATATCCACTTCCTGACCCGTCTGTGTCCGAAAATGAAACATCTTTGGTTTAACGGAGCTCCAGGTCAGTTGTTTTTTCAATTCCATAATGACGAAATTTTCAAGTAAAGGCCCAATCGTTGCGCCGCTTTCCAGGCGTTTCTGATTGAGGCCAAGAAGATGCGCCATGAGTCCTGTGTCACCCATGATTATCTTCGCTGTCTTAACCAGTCTTTTGGTGAAATTACCCGACCAGGCCGGCAATTGCTGAATGAGGAATGTCGCCTCAAGCAATGTCATGTATCGCTTCAATGTACTCTGCGGCATGGCCAGCGTCCGGGAAAGCTCCGCGAAATTGAGAAGCGCCGGAGAACGCGCGGCAATGACGGAAAGCAACCGCGGCAAACTGGTAAGGCCGTCAATGTTGGCAAGATCTCTGATGTCGCGTTGCAGGATCGTTGTTGTATACGATTCAAACCAGGCCTGTCGCCTGTCTTCTTTTACCCTGTCCTGCGCTTCCGGATAGCCGCCCTTGATAATCCTGCTTTGAAGGGAAGGCAATATTTCCGGCAAAACGTTTCTGAAAGGCAGTTTATTTTCAAACAAGGCATCGACAAAGGTTTCTGTGCAAGCGGAAAGTTCACCTTGAGAAAATGGCCACAGGCTTAATATCTCCATCCGGCCGGCAAGCGATTCCGATAAATGGGGAACCAGCAGAACATTGGCGGAACCGGTGAGCAGATACTTGCCGGGCTGTCGGTTACGATCCACATCGGCCTTAATAGCCGGAAAAAGTTCCGGTGCTTTTTGCACTTCATCGATAACGACCGCTCCCTCTATCCCCGCCAGAAAACCGGCGGCGTCATTTCGTGCAGCAGCTAGAGCCGTGGCTGTATCCAGAGTAATGTAGCGCGCGGGATGGGCTTTCCCGGCAATGGATTGAACCAGTGTGCTTTTACCGGTCTGACGGGCACCATTGATCAGAACAACGGGCGTATCAGCCAGAGCGTCGAGCAGGTACGGTGTTATATTTCGTTGAATCATGGATGAATTATAACCATTTAGTGGTTGATATTCAACCACTAAATGGTGAATATCTGCATTTGTTTTGAAGTTCCATTTTGGTTTTCTTTAACGAACTTGTTCAAATGTATCAATATGTTATATATTATTTTATGCTGAATTATCACGATTTGTATAAAGGTTTCATCGCAACATCTCCGCTGGAGAAGGACAGAAACGATCGCATATCAGACAAAAGGCGTATCGAACATTTCAAATGTCGGGAAAGTACGATCCCTTGACGAAAGGACAGGGTCTTTGACCCCCCAATCCATTCCGAAAGAGTTCCACAGGATTCCTTTATCGTGATCCGCGGAATAAACGCTCGTCTGCATGTAAACCACGATGGCGTTGTCCGTTAAAGACGAAAACCCGTGCGCGCATCCGCTGGGTATATAAACAGCCCTGGCTGTTTCACCGGACAGCTCTATGGATATGTGTTTGCCGAACGCAGGCGAGCTTTTGCGGATGTCCAGAACAACATCCCTGATCTTTCCCGACACCGCGTACACAATTTTTGTATTGTCATAAGGCGGCACCTGAAAGTGCATGCCCCGAATCACGTTATTTTTAGAGATGGAATAGAAGCTTTCCCGCCAGTTGAGAGAAATCCCTTTTGCTTTGTTAAAAACATCTTCATTAAATGTTTTGACAAAAGAGCCTCTTTCATCTTTCATCAGGTTCAATTCGATGATGTCAACGCCGGGGATCTCTGTCGGATGGAATTTCATTTCTTAACGAACTCTCTTATTTTTTCCACCATGTATGCAACCATCGCGTCGGTCAAACCGGGATAGACCCCAACCCAGAAAGTGCTGTTCATGACCCTGTCGGTTGTATCCAGGGTGCTCGCGACACGATACCCTTTCCCGCTTTTTCTCATCTCGTCAAAACAGGGATGCTTGATGATATTGCCGGAAAACAGCATGCGGGTCTGGATTTTATTCGCTTCAAGATGATTGACGATGGCTTCTCTTGTCAATGGCGCATTGTCTCTGATGGTCATCAGGAACCCGAACCAGCTCGGGTCTGAATGCTTGGACGGCTCCGGCAGAATAAAAACGTCTTCCAGATCGCTTAGCCCTTCCCGGAGCAGTTTCCAGTTGCGCTGTCTGGCCTTGATAAACTCCGGCAACTTTTCCAGCTGCGCGCAGCCGATGGCCGCCTGCATATCGGTCACTTTCAGGTTGTACCCGAAATGGGAATAGGTAAATTTATGATCATATCCGTGCGGCAGTTCACCCAGTTCCCATTGGAATCTTTTCTTGCAGGTATTGTCGCATCCCGACGGACACCAGCAATCCCTGCCCCAGTCGCGGAAAGACTCCACGGCGCGTTTGATTTCAAAATCATTGGTGTAAACGGCGCCGCCTTCTCCCATGGTAATGTGGTGCGGCGGGTAAAAGCTTGACGTCCCCACATGCCCGATTGTACCGGTGTATTTCCATTCTCCCCGGAATTGATATTTGGACCCCAGCGAATCGCAGTTGTCTTCGATCAGCCATAAATGGTGCCTGTTGCAGAAATCGGCCACATCATTGAGGTTGAAAGGGTTCCCCATGGTGTGCGCCAGAAAGACGGCTTTGGTCTTTTCCGACAAAGCGCTTTCCAGCATTTTGCAGTTGACGTTATACGTCGGCAATTCGATATCGACAAAAACCGGAACGGCGCCGTACTGAACCACCGGCGCGATGGTTGTGGGAAATGCGGCGGCCACCGTGATAATCTCGTCGCCGGGCCTGATTCTTTTTTCTCCCATTTTCGGCGAGGTCAGCGCCATGAAAGCCAGCAGATTGGCCGAAGAGCCGGAATTGACCAGTGAACAATACTGCGTGCTTAAAAACCGCGCCATCTCGTTTTCAAACTTTGTCGCGTACCTTCCCGCGGTCAGCCAGAACTCCAGCGAGGAGTCGATAAGATTAGCAACCTCCGCCTCATCAAACACCCTGCCCGCGTATTGTATCCGGTCGCCTTTTGAAAAAGGCGTTTTAACGCCCCATTTCTCTTTGTAATATTCAATCGCGGCCTGTATGGCCTTATTCCTCAGATCTTCTGTTTTTTTATCTTCAGCCATTGAGCTCCCCTTTTATGCCTGGACCAGAGACAGTCTTTTCTTCAATGTTCTCAACCGCACAAACTGATCGCCTTCAAAATCAGCCTGACTGAATTTGTGCTCCATGTATTTTTTGTACAGCTCTTCCATGCCGCTCGTCAGCGTGTACTCCAGCTTAAAGTCAGGCAGCAGTTTGCCCAGCAAGTCGAAATTCACCCGATAATTCCTTGGATCGGCGCCCACTTCCCCCGTGTAAACAATCTTTGCGTGGGGAACAAATTTCTGAACGCGGTCGCCGATATCTTTGACCTGATAATTTTCATTGTTCGCGCCGATATTAATGGCTTTGTTGTGGATGGCGTCTTTCGGCGCATTCATAATCGCGATAAACGCTCTGGCAATGTCGCGGCAGTGAATCAGGGGGCGCCATGGCGTCCCGTCGCTCATGATGCGGATGTCGCCCCTGGCAACCGCGCAGCCCAGCAGATTGTTCACGACCAGGTCGATCCGCAGCATCGGCGAATGGCCGAAGGCGGTGGAATTTCTCAAAAACACCGGCGAAAAATGATCGTCGGCCAGCTTGCTCACTGCTTCCTCCGTATCAATTTTTGATTTGGCGTAAGCGGTAATCGGATTAAAGGCCGCGTTTTCATCCAGATCCAGCTTTTCACCCTGGCCATAGACAGAGCAGCTTCCGGAAAAAAGAAAACGGCCGACTCCCGCCTGTTTTGCCAACTTTGCCAGATTGATGGAGCCGTCGCGATTCACACTGAAGGTAATCTCCGGATTGAGATCGCCCATGGGATCATTGGAAATGGCCGCCAGATGCATGATGCAGTCATGCCCTTCAATATCTTTTAAGCCGATTTGTCTGACATCTTTAAGCAGTTCCTTGTCCGGCTTTACAATGGGCTCCCACTCGCATCCGTCAAATAAATTCAAGTCACAACCCGTGACATAATGACCATTTTGCTTTAACAGCTCCACAAGATGTGCTCCGATGTATCCGCGATGTCCGGTTACAAATACTTTCATTACCTTTCTCCTATTCCTGATTTATATGACCCACGGGGCTTTTCCGGAAGCCCATAATTTACTCAGCTGGTCCTGATCGCGCTGGGTATCCATGCATGCCCAAAACCCGCGATGCTTGAATACATTCAGTCCTCCGTCGGATGCAAGCTTTTTCAGCGGCGCCTTTTCCAGTACGCAGGACTCCTCTTTGGACAGGTACTTCAGAAAATCGGCTTTAAAAAAGAAGTATCCCCCGTTGATCCATTTTTCGCTGAATTCCGGCTTTTCTTCAAATTCCACAACCTGATTTCCGGACAGCTTAAGTTCGCCGAAACGCGACGGCGGATTCACGCCCAGCACGGTTCCGGTTTTCCCGTGTTTCAGATGAAATTCAAGCTCATCCGACAGATTGACATCAGTCAAACCGTCGCCATACGTTACCGCAAAATTCTGCGCATCGCCAAGATATTTTTCCGCCGCGATGGCAACGCGCGCGCCGGTCATCGTCAATTCACCCGTGAAGGCCACCGTCACTTCCCAATCCTCGTTATGATCGATGGAATGAACCGTGCAGGCATTATCATTTAAATTGATTGTAAAATCACTGTTCATGGAGGCATAATTCAGGAAGTATGATTTAATCACCTCAGATTTAAAACCCGTGCATAATATGAATTTTTTAAATCCAAAGCGGCTGTAGTATTTCATGATATGCCAGAGAATCGGATGATTGCCGACCGGCACCATGGGTTTTGGCCTGAAATCGCTTTCTTCTTTGAAGCGTGTGCCCAATCCGCCGCAGAGAATAAAAACGGGGATGCCTGATAAATTGATCATTATGTTTCCTCCAGCATTTCTCGAAATGCTATCGTCATATCCGTCTCACCGGTTTTCAAAAAATATTTCCGACAGCGAGGTTACGGACGAGACGTTTGCAAAGATAATTTAAATTTTGTCATACCGGCCCGGCATGCGCCGTGTAAACATCCGGCCGGCGGTGCGCCCTTCAGGGTGTATCCAGTATTTTTATTTATTTTCCGGATTCCGGTGCTTGTGACCTTTAGGTTATTCACCGGAATGACCCCAAAAGCAGTTCTGCAAGAATCCCCGGACAAAAGCAGGTTTTTTTGTCAGTCCGATCAGTCTGACAAACCGGCAAGCGCCCGGACATATTCCCCGATGGCGAGGCTTGCGGTCAACCCGGGAGACTCCATGCCTATCAGGTTGATCAGACCCGGCAGGCCTCTGTCGCTTTCCTCCCGGATAATGAAGTCCATCATCGGATCGCCGGGGCCCTGAACCTTCGGGCGAATACCGCTCATATCCGGGCTAAGCGCCTCCAGGGAGACGCCGGGAAGATACCTGCTTACCGACTCGTGAAACGCGTGTTTCAATGATTCATCTACCGTATAATCGATCGGCTGTCCATCCTGTAAATAGTGGCTGTCCGGACCGAATCGGACGCGCCCGGAAAGATCAAGCGTCGCATGGATGCCGAGGCCAACATTGTTTTTCACAGGAACCGGATAGATCAGGTGATGGATTCTGGGCGCGGGAATCGCGGTAAAATAATTTCCCTTGCACGGCTTGAGACGATATCCCGCTTCATCAACATGAATGCCGGCAAGCTCGGCGACGCGATCGGCATAAAGCCCCGCGCTGTTGACAAGAATTTTTGTCAGGATCCGGTACTCGCCATGATTGACTTCCAGCTCCCAGCCGGAACCGTTGAAATGAATGGCGGTTACCTGTGATCGATAGGTGATAATGGCCTCTTTCTCTCCGGCACCTGCGAGCAGCGATTTCATCAGGCCGTGCGCGTCAATGATCCCGGTCGCGGGTGAAAACAAGGCCGATTTGGCGCTGACTTCCGGCTCTTTGGATTCGAGCTGTGCGTGACTTATAAATTCAAGTTTTTCGACACCATTGTCCTGCGCTGTTTTTCTGATGCGCTCCAGATCAGCGCATTCTTCTTCATTTGCGGCCACAATAAATTTACCGATTCGCTTATGAGCAACCTGATGTTTGGCGCACCAGTCATAAAGCAGGCAATTGCCCCGCAGACACAGACGGCTTTTGAGAAAAACTTTCGGGTAGTAGATCCCCGCATGAATGACTTCGCTGTTCCGGGAACTCGTCTCCTGGCCGAAGGAATCGTTTTTTTCCAGCACGGCAACCCGGCGGTTTTTGGCCGCAACAGCTTCGGCGATGGCCAGACCGACAACTCCGGCCCCGATGATGGTTACATCAAAATTTTCTTTCATGGGATGGCGCTTCTTTCTGATGACGCAAAAGATGTTGTGAAACGGTCTCCGGTTTATACAGCTCCGCCCTCTGGGTTACACAGGAGCATAAAAGGTTATGGGTTATGGGTTAT
>CAZDYR010000117.1:0-7284 GCA_964509625.1 uncultured Smithella sp.
TGGCTTTGGTCCGGTGCGATAACTCTTTGGCGATATCCTTGTGGCGGTATTGAAATCCTTCTTCCGGATAGGTTTTGATTTCTTTAAGCTTGCCGCCCGCCGCCAGGATAAAATTCTGATAGCAGGGATAGCGGGGATTGGAGATGATCACTTCGTCGCCATGGTCCAGTATGGCCAGCATTGCAAACAGCAGCACAGGAGACGTGCCGGTGGAGACCAGCACCTGATCGGGCGTAATCGTCACACCATATTCCTTCAAATAGTAATCGCAAATGGCCTGACGAAGTTCGAGAAGACCCAGGGCGTGCGTGTAGCGGGTCTTGTTATTCTGTAATGCCGCGATGGCCGAATCGGTGATCACTTTGGGTGTGGAAAAATCCGGTTCGCCCACTTCCATATGAATAATGTGTTCGCCCCTGCGCTCCAGTTCTTCCGCTTTGGCCATGACATCCATGACGATGAAGGATGTGAATTCAGACGCTCGTTTTGAAATCATGAAAAACCTTTGCTCGATGATAAGTCGGGAAGGGTTTGAAACCATCCTGTCATTCTTTCTATGGTGATCGTCTGAATTTTTCAATATCCTTTTTGGGTTTTTTGAAGATATTTTTAAGTGATTGCGGGGAACAAGCCGTTTGACACCGGAGAATGCCGGATATTTCGTTGACATTGTAAATGCTTCTTTCTATAATCATTTCGTTAAGAAATGCTTATCCAGATACAGCAACCCGCCGGAGTGTGTTAATTATCGGACCTGACAGCATACCATCATAACAGCTCAACAGATGAGGCCCCACATGGAAGAAACCTTTGATTTTATCGTGATCGGATCGGGATTTGGCGGCAGCGTAGCGGCTTTACGGCTGGCGGAAAAAGGTTACAGTGTATGCGTGCTTGAAGCCGGCAAACGCTGGCAGCCCAAAGACTTTCCCAACACCAACTGGAACGTCCGGAAATTTCTCTGGGCTCCCATTATCGGCTGCCACGGAATCCAGCGGATCTGGCTGCTCAAGGATTTCATGGGACTGGGCGGCGCGGGTGTCGGCGGCGGATCGCTGGTTTACGCCATGGTTCTCATGCAGCCCCTGGACCCCTTTTACCGCGATCCGCAATGGGTGGAGCTTGATCCGGATTGGAAAGCCACCCTGGCCCCGCACTACCAGATGGCCAGAAAAATGCTTGGAGTGGCCAAATTCCCCAAAATTACAGAGGCGGACAAGGTGCTGGCGGAATATGCCGCCGATATCGGCCGCAGCGATCATTTCGGTCCGACGGAAGTGGGAGCTTTTTTCGGCGAGCCGGGTGTGACCGTTCCCGATCCCTACTTCGGAGGAGAAGGCCCCGAAAGAACCGGCTGCGATTTTTCCGGCGCCTGCATGATCGGATGTAAGACCGGCGGCAAAAATACGCTGGACAAAAACTATCTTTTCCTCGCCGAAAAACAGGGGGCGCGCATTGTTCCGGAAACAAGGGTCACGGACATACAACCCGATCCGCAGGGGGGCTATGTCCTGACCTCTCGAAAGGCCACTTCTGTTTTTCCAACGGACAAAAAAGTCTGGCGGGCGCGTCAGGTTGTCGTCAGCGCCGGAACACTTAACACATTATCACTGCTTTTGCGCTGCAAGCAGAAAGGATTGCTTCCTAAATTATCGGACCGCCTCGGTTACAAATTCCGCACCAATTCGGAAGTGCTTTGCGGGGGCCGGGCCAACTCGCTCGACGTCAAATACTGCGAGGGGACGGCGATTACGTCGATCCTTCAGGTCAACGACGCCACCTCCATTGAGGTCACCCGCTATCCGGAAGGCTCCGATGTGATGGGTGTTCTGGCCCAGGTGCTGACCGATGGCGGATCCAAGTGGGGACGGGTGCTGAAGTTTTTTTATCAGTGTCTGACGCATCCCACTCATTTTCTGAAAGGTTTATGGGTTTTCGGTTGGGCGCGACGATCGATTATTCTGCTCGTCATGCAGGTTTATGACAATAGTCTGAGAATTTTACTGAAACGAAGCAAACTGATGCCCTGGCGCTGGCGTCTGACGTCTGAGTCACCGGAAGGCGGAATTCCGACTTACATTCCGGAAGCCAACCATGCCGCCCGCGCGGTTGCTGAAAAAATAAAAGGCATACCGCAGGGCGCGATCTCCGAAGTCCTGCTCAATCGCCCGCTCTCGGCACATATGCTGGGCGGCTGCCCAATCGCCAAAGGGCCTGATCAGGGCGTGGTGGATAAGCACGGAAAGGTTTTCGGCTATGAGGGGCTCTATGTCGCGGACGGTTCCATCATGCCGGCCAACCTGGGCGTTAACCCGGCCTTAACGATTCTCGCGTTGGCTGAACACGTGATGACGGCCATACCTCCAAAAGACAAGGCAAAGGTTAAATGAGTTATTCTATCTCTGAGTTATGTAACGGATGCGGGGCCTGCGCCAAAATGTGCCCGGTGAAGGCGATATCGGGAGAAAAAAAAGAAATGCATCTCATCAACGCGTCGCTGTGTATCGAATGCGGGTCCTGCGGAAGGATCTGCGCGGCATCAGCGGTTCTGGACGACACGGGGAAAACAGTCCCGAAGATGAAAAGATCGGACTGGCCAAAACCTGTTATTAACAAAGAAAGGTGCGCCGCCTGCGAAAACTGTGTCGCTGTATGTCCGGTTCACGCGTTGTCCATGACCGATGAAACACTTCCGCTGGCGGAAAATTACGTGGTGCTGGCCTGGCCCAACAAATGCGTGTCCTGCGGCTGGTGTAAAGACAACTGTCTGTTTGACGCAATCACCATGGGAGGTGCGTCATGAAGACAATGATGGGAACCAGCAACAAATACCTTGATATCAACCTGACTGACAAGACATGGCGTATCCATCAGGCATCTCAAAATGATCTGAAAAATTTTCTGGGCGGCAAAGGGCTGGGCATCAAAATATTTTATGATCGTCTGAAAGACAAGCTGGCGGATGTTGATCCTCTGGGGGCGGAAAATCTTCTTATCTTTGCCAACGGCGTTCTGCTTACCACCGGCGCTCCCTGTTCCGCGCGTTTTGAAGTTATCACCAAATCACCGCTGACCGGTTACATGGTGGCTTCGTCCTGTGGAGGACCTTTCGGCGAAGCCTGCAAAACGGCCGGCTGGGACGGTGTGATCATTTCCGGCCGCTCGGAAAAACCGCTGGTGGTTCGCTTTGATGACAAAGACGTCATCTTTGAAGATGCCGGCGATCTCTGGGGAATCGGAACTCACCAGACCCAGGAAAATCTGCGGCTCACTCCTAAAGAGGGAGCGGCAGTTATCGGGCCGGCCGGTGAGAATAAAGTTCTTTATGCCAATATCTGCTCCGGGCACCGCTTTGCCGGACGCGGCGGCGTGGGAGCCGTCATGGGCGCAAAGAATCTCAAAGCTATTGTGGCCCGCGGCAAGGAATACCGGTGCATCCCTGTCAATCAGGAAAAGTTTGAAAAAGCTTTAAAGAAGGCCAAAGCGCACATTCTGAGAGGTCCCATGACCAAAGGGTACAAAGCGTTCGGCACCAACATGAATACGCTCTACGGCATGGAGACCGGTTTTTCTCCGGTGCGCAACTTCCGGGATCGATATAGTCCCAAAATCGAAGCCATAACCGGGCAGGCCATGGCCCAGAAGTATAAAACCCGGCATTCCACCTGTCGATACTGTTCAATCCTGTGCGGTCACAAAGGCATGTATCCCGATGGAAGGATGCGGCAGATCCCGGAGTACGAGACAACTGGCCTTTTCGGCAGCAACATCGAAAATTATGACACGGACAAGATCGCCCTCTGGAACGATATCATGAATGAAACGGGCATGGACACCATTTCAGCGGGCGGCACGATTGCCTGGGCCATGGAGGCCGGCGAAAAAGGTCTGCGGAAAACAGAATTGTCCTTTAACAATCATGACAACATCGGCCGTATTCTGGAAGATATCGCTTACCGGCGCGGTGAGGGAGCGGAGCTGGCAGACGGATCAAAGCGCTTGAGCGATAAGTACGGAGGCAAAGAATTTGCCATCCACACCAAAGGGCTGGAGATTGCCGCCTATGACCCCAGGGCTTGCTGGGGGCATGGTCTTTCCTATGCCGTGCACAACAAAGGCGGTTGCCACCTCGGATCGTATCTGGTAGGGCTGGAAGTCCTTCTGGGTTACATGCCGCCTCAGACCTCTTTGGGTAAGGCTTCCTGGGTTATATTTTGCGAAGATCTCTTTGCTACCATTAACTCGCTCCAGACGTGTCTGTTTACTGCTTTTTCCATATTGACGGAGCCGGTTGTTCCCAAGTATCTGCCCAAGCCGGTCCTGAGGGTGGCCACTATTTTGAGTCCTAAAATGTCCCAGATGCTCATGAACTGGAGCGCCTATTCCGATTTCTTCTCTGCTATTACGGGCATTCCCATGAATCAGTGGCAGTTTATGAAGGCGGGCGAGCGCATCAACAAGCTGGAGCGGTATATGAATGTGAGGATGGGCCAGAAGCCTTCCGAAGATACGCTTCCGGACCGTTTCACGAAGGAAGCGGTCACCAAATATCCGGTCGCTTCCGTGGTGCCGATTGAAAAAATGATTCGCCAGTATTACCGTCTCCGGAAATACAATCCGCAGACCGCGGGGCCATCGTTGGAAAATTTAAAAAAGCTCGGGATAGAGATCTGAGAGACCTTCATTTATTCCGGCGGGAAGGGCAAAGTTCTGGCACAGCGTTTCAAAAGTGATTGCGGCCTGATGAAGGTATTTCCAGGGACGTTTAGTGCCAGCTTTTAACCGGCATCCGTCTCTTCAACGGTTTTCAGTATTCAGCATGGATGGCAGTTTTTAGTCTTCATTCACGATCTCAAGTTGTTTAAGAACATCAAAGAGCAGGTGGTCCATCGCGTCGATCAGGGGCTTGAACCTGCCTCCGAAGCTTCTTGCCGAGCCGAAAAGATCTTGCCGCAGGTTTTGGATTTTTTCATCCGGACAAATTTCAAGCGTCGCGGATGTGCTTGTCAGCCATCCCTGTTCAAGGCGCAGAAGTTCTTCAGCTACATTCACAAAAGGGATCAGCATTTTTTTGATGAATTCCAGATCACGCGCCAACTTTGCGGGATCAAGCGATGGCGTAAATTCATCTGAAAAGATTTTGGTTGCCCGATTGCCGGAAAGGCGCGCCACGATTTCTTCCGTCATGGCCGCAAGAGTGGAATATTCTATTCCCCTCAGGCCGCGGCGCCATTGCAAAAGCAGGTCATTCCGGCGACGCCACAGAAGATTTCGTTCACCCTCAACGATCAGATGGTCAACGGCCTTTTTAATGTCATCCAGAAGGGTCTTATACGGTCGGTCGTCATTGCCGTACACAAGGTTTCCCGAAGATTCAGGACCGGAATGCAGATCAAGATGGATATCCTTTATTAAATAGCGCCACAGATTTCGTAACACCAAAGCACCATTGGGATCACCGGGGGTATCAAAATGAACGAGTGACAGGATAACTTTTCCCCGGCCGCACGCGCCTTCCACAACCGCCGGTTCACCTTTGAGCCGTTCGGGATCTAGAAATATACCGTATTGTTTTTCCAGCGCAGACCAGCCTTTTTTTCGTCCTTCTTCCATACGGATATCGGCGCTCATGGCCTCGTTTTGCGCATCATCATATCGGGCCAGAATGTGGGAATCATTTTTTTCGGCGGCATGAAGTTGTGGTGGCCACCAGGCATGGAAAACCGGCGTTTGGACATCCTTCCAGATGGGGTGATCGGAGATGGTCAGGCGAATGGGCCCGCTGAAGCTGGGGACTCTTTCCTCGTTGGCTCTTCTTTGAACCGGCAGGAGTCCGAGATGGCTGTCCGTGGCCAGACCGGCGCCGCCGCAAATGCCGAGATAACTGCCGCCGTTTTCGACAAAACGTTGAATTTCTCCCTGCCCTTTTTCCCCCAAAGCGCGGACCTTGGCTGTAGCCCAACCGCCGGGGACAAAAATCATGGCACAACGGGAAAGCATTCCCGCCCGGATGTCCGCAGACCCGATAAGAGCGAATGGCAGCCCTGCTTGCCGCAGAGCCCGCCAGGCCATGAGTCCCCAGATAAAGGATTCATCCCAGAGCAGGGCGCAAGTTCCGAGCGGCATAAATTTATTTTGTGCAATCCTGAAAGGCATATAGCTCTTCATCATTTTTCATAGGCATTCACGAATAAACTATAACGGATTTAACCCGATCATCCAACTGAAAAGTAATCCCCCGGACAAACTATTCCCACACCGCGTTAAACGATTTCCGCAACATCGGCTCCGTAAAGAGTGGGTGTCAACATTATAAATGTTCTTGTTTTTTCAAACATGTTCTTGTAAAATCATAATCACTTTTACATCAGGCTGCATCATGGCTGATGTCGTTTATGCCACTGGCCTCATCGTGACCGTTTCTCCGGGCATTATTTTCTCCACCGTTGTGTTTGTCGACTGCTGGAATAAGATTTAGCGTTGCCGTAAAACTATTTAACCAGACAAAACAACACATCTTCCCATGAAGCAGACCTTTTCGGGGCGTGGTTCATGGCCTTAAAATTCCGAGACTCTTCCAATAAGAACGCAGGTACTTGAATCTATTGGAATTAATTTTCATTGACATTGTTATTTTAAAATAGTACCATTCATTAACAGAGCGGTATTCTAATTATAGGGGACAAGACTCCCAATATTTTAGAATAGCCTACAAAAGGAGGAAACAAATGGCTAAATCAGAAACACCCCTTCTTGACGAATTGGAAAAAGGAAAATGGCCGAGCTTCGTCAAAGACATGAAAGAGGCTGCTCAAAAAAATCCGATGGCCAAGGATCTTCTTCACCAGTTGGAACTTTCTTACAAGGATAAAATCGGCCACTGGAAACACGGAGGCATTGTCGGCGTCAAGGGCTACGGCTCCGGCGTAATCGGCCGCTATTCTGACCGCCCCGATCTGTTTCCGTATGTTCAGGCCTTCCACACCATGCGGGTGAATCACCCGACGGGATGGTTTTACAAGACGGACGCTTTGCGCAAACTCTGCGATGTCTGGGACAAACACGGCAGCGGCCTCACCAACATGCACGGCGCCACGGGAGATGTTATCTTGCTGGGCACCACCACGGACCATCTACAGCCCTGCTTTGATGATCTTTCCAATGCCGGGTTTGACCTGGGTGGGTCGGGCTCGGCGCTGCGTACGCCCAGCGCCTGCGTAGGGCCGGCGCGCTGCGAATGGGCCTGCATCGACAGCCTCGATATCTGCTACAACATCACGATGA
>CAZDYR010000118.1:0-7260 GCA_964509625.1 uncultured Smithella sp.
CGCACACCCCGCTTGCGGAAGCTGCCGCCATCATGACCGGGCGGCGCATCCGCCGTCTGCCGGTTGTCGAACGGCGGGATTCCGATCTGCATCCGGTCGGCATTGTCACCGCAACCGATATTCTGCATGCCTGTCCGCCCGATGTGAATCCTTTTGCCGTTGCCGCTTCGCTCAGCGCAAAATTAAGCATGACGGCGCAGGAGATCATGAGCCGGTCGCTGCGTACCGCCGAGCCGGAGACACCGATTGAAGATGCCGCGCGCATTCTGCGCGACGGAAAAATCAGCACGCTTTTAGTCGTTCAGAAAAGCCGGCTGGTCGGCCTGCTCACCGAATCGGATATTTTCCGCGCCTTTGTGGGGATTCTGGAATCGACCGGAGCGGGCGCAAGGATCACCTTTGCCGTACCGGAAAAAGAGGACATCTTCGGCCTTGTTGCCCCCATCGCCATCCATCTTGGCGTGCGTGTGACCAGCCTGATGACGGTGGATCAAGCGGACCGCAAGCTTTGCGTAATCCGCGTCGCGGGTGGTAATCTTGATGGTTTCATCGACCTGATTTGGAAATCCGGCCACAACGTGCTCAATGTCATCAAATACGCCTGATAAAGACAGGGAGACGGCTGAAGGCGGAACGGGTAAATCGTCCTCACACCTAACCCCTGACTTCTTACCTCTTAGATTTCATGCCGCCTTTTTTCTTCGATGGCCGAGGCTGGCTTCTTCAATAAAACGCGGCATCAGGGATTGGCTTTTAGCCTGCCGCAAATAAAGATTCATCAGCTCCTGACAGGAAACGCCGATTTCATCAGCAAATTTTCTAAAGTAGCCGGTCACATCTTCATCAACACGGACAGTGACCGGAATTTTCAATGCATAAGAAGCATTGCCCGCTGAAGGTATTTTTGAATGTTCCCTCGTGATTTCGGCCGCCTGCTTCCGACGTTGAAAGGGTTTGTGCATTCGCAGGCCGGAATATAAATCAGGATATTCATGCGCGCTCGGTCTGTGAGACTGCATTCTTATTTCCCAGTTGCCGTACAACTCGCCCTTCTGATCAAACGCGGCCTTGTAAAGGCCCGCCGGAGAAAACGAAAACCCATACTTCCCCATATTCTCCTGAAACAGACGTTCCGCGGTCTTTCTAACCATCTGATGATTTGTCATGGACAGGCTCCTCCCATCGGTTCGGGGTATAGAACAACCCTTGCATCCTGTGCGGCAGACCCCTGCCGTGTTTCTTTCATCATAGGCGCACGTTATCGGCCGCGGAAGAAAGAAACTTACAGAAAGCATCATTGCCGATGGAAACAGCAAGGTATGTGCCACGCAGCCAGACGTTTGATTAACAGTCGAATATACAAGGAAGACTATTATTACCGCCCTGGTGCGTCCTCTTCAAAAGGCATTTTTTGCATGGAAAATCATACAGCGGAATTGACGCAAAATGCATGGAATTTCCTTCAGGAGGGTGAACGCGAAACGATATTATTTTTCTTTATCGGACTTTTTAAAATCTTCCGGTTTAAGATTGTATTTCTGAATCAAATTGGAAAAATCAGCTCTGTATTTTTCAGCCAGATCCGCCGCCCGGCTCACATTGCCCCGGGTTAGCTCAAGGAGCCGAACGACGTAACCTCTTTTAAAATCCTCGACGGCCTTTTTATAGGGTTTGAATGATTCTGCCGGAAGATCCTTCGCGGGGAGAATGAGCTCCTCGCCAATAACGTCATCCCGGGTTAAAGCCACCGCGTGCTCGATAGTGTTCTCCAATTCTCTTACGTTTCCGGGCCAGTCGTAGAGCATGAGTTTTTGCATGGCCATGGCCGAGATGCCCTTGATATCTTTTTTCATTCTCCGGCTGATTTCCTTCAGGAAATACTCCGCCAGAAGAGGCACATCCTCTTTCCGTTCCCTCAGCGGCGGGATATCGACCGGGATGACATGGATCCTGTAATAGAGGTCTTCCCGGAAGGAACCCTCTTTAATCATAACGTCCAGATCCTTGTTGGTTGCCGTGATCACCCGGACATCCACGTCCAGGGATTTTCCGCTCCCCAGAGGAGAAACTTGTTTCTCCTGAAGCACCCTGAGAAGTTTTGCCTGGATGGGGACGGACATGTCCCCGATTTCATCAAGAAAGATGGTTCCTGTATGAGCCTGGGCAAACATTCCCTTGTAGCTTTTTTTAGCATCCGTGAAGGACCCTTTTTCATATCCGAAAAGTTCACTTTCCAGAAGGGTTTCGGGAATTGCCGCGCAGTTAACCGCTACAAACGGGTTGTCTTTTCTTTCGCTGGCCAGGTGGATGGCTTTGGCAATCAATTCTTTGCCGGTGCCGCTTTCACCGGAAATAAAAATAGTGGAATCCGTCGGGGCGACGCGGGACACCAGATCCAGAACCATCCGCATCTTTTCGCTTCGCGCTATAATGTTTCCGAAATCGTATTTCTCCTTCAGAAGTCCTTCAAGTCTTTTCACTTCGGAGATCAGACGCTGATTCTCCAGGGCCTTTTCGATCTGCAGCAAGAGCTCCTCGGGATCAAAAGGCTTGTTCAAAAAATTACAGGCCCCCTTTTTCATCGCCTCCACGGCACTTTCAATGCTCCCGTGGGCCGTCAGAATAATGATGGGCATGTAGGGATTGATCGAATGAATCTCCTCCATCAACGTGATTCCGTCCGTCCGGACAAGCCGGAGGTCGACAATAGCGAGATCGGGCATCTCTTCTCTCGTTTTGACGATGGCTTCGTTTTCGTCCGATGCCGCGGCTACTTCATAACCCGAAAGCTCAAGCCTCATCCGGATTAACTTTAAGAAATTGGCATCATCGTCCACCACTAATATCTTTTTGGAAGATGCAAGGTTCATTTCAAGAGTTCTTTCTTTTTCACATCTATCTCCAGATCCACCTGCTTGGATTTCCTCATGGTGGTTTTTAAATCCTCCACTTCTTTACCCAGCCGTTCGTTTTCCGCATTCTGCTTTTCACATTTCAGAAGGACTCCGATCAAAATTCTGGCCGGTCCGGCAAAAGGGCTGTGTGGAAAAATTTTGATCAGTCTTCTGAAATAATCGACGGATTTTTCATAATCCTTTCTGGGATACGCCGCGTGGGCGTATATAAGCCCGATGTTAAAGAGGGCTTCATCCGCCGGAGCCTTACCGCCGTGAACCGACGCCACTTTCAGGTTTTCTCTCAAAGCCGCTTCGTAATCACCCTGTTCCATGTATTTTTGCGCCGCGGCCAGTGATTCCCGTGCGTTCCATTTTCTCTGAAGTCCTGTCAGCGCCGCGCAGCCGGCGAGAGACATAACGATTATGCCGGCAACACAAATGTAAAAATACTTCCGCGCCCCTGTTCGCTTTCCACCCAAATTCGACCTCCATGAGCATGAACGATATGTTTGACGATAGCCAACCCCAAACCCGTGCCCTTAATTTTACTGTAACTGGTCATAGCACTCTGCTGGAATTTGTCAAAGATCACCTTTAAATCTTCTTCCGGGATACCGGGTCCGCTGTCCGCGATGGAAACTTTCACACTGCCTTCCACGGACCGGGCGGATATGGTGATATCCCCCCCGCCGGGTGTAAATTTTACGGCGTTCCCGATCAAATTCCTGAGCGCCTGAAGAATCCGCTCTTCATCCGCGTTCACAGGAGGCAGATCCTGCGGCGCTTCGACCTTGATATTAATGTTTTTCGTCATGGCCAGAGGCCGCATCCCGGAAACCGCTTTCTGGACAAGGTAAATGATGTCGCATTTTTCCCGGCGCAGGGCAAGCATCCCCGCTTCCATTTTTGACAGATCCAGAAGCGAATTCACCAGATCCGTCAAACGGTTGCTCTCCTCGGCAATGATGCGCAGAACCTCGTTTTGCTTTTCCCTGAAGGCTTCCCCCCGGTTGTTCAGCAAAAGATTCGTCCCTTCCCTGATCGAGGCGAGCGGTGTGCGCAATTCATGGGCCATCAACGCAAAAAAATCCGACTTCATCTTATCCGTCTTTTTCAACTTATCGCACATCAGATTAAAATCCTGCGCGAGGTCGCCGATCTCGGGAGGAGACGACAACTCCAGGCCACACTCAAAATCACCGCCGGCAATCTGTCTTGTTTTCTTTCTCATAAAAGACAGGGGAATCGTGATGCTTCTGGTCATAAAAACGGACGTGAGGATTCCCAAAAGGATGAACCCCGCGGTAATCACGATGGCGATCTGATTTGCTTTTGAAACGGATTTTCCGAGACGTTCAATCTTTTCATACGTTTCCCGCTCGGTAAACAGTTTCAGATCTCTCAGTTCCAGCAAAATCCCGTTTATCGTTCTTTCCTTTTCCTCCTGATAAATATTCTGAAGATAAGGTTCATTATTCTTCAAAAACGCGGCTTCTTCATTGAAAACAGACTTGTAATGCGCGTATGAATTTTTAATCCGGACCAGCACTTCTCTTTTATAATCAGTGTTGGCGATGGATATCGCCTCATCCATACGCTGATAAATATCCTTTTCAACCAGCTCAAACTGATGAATGAACTCTTGATCCTTTGTAATGACATACTTCCGTTCGAAGCCTGTTTGCGCAAGAAAGGAATCGGCAATTTTTTGCACGAGGTCCCTCATGCGGTTGTCAATCTGCAAAATGTCGTCAGTCACACCGTGGAAAACCCTGAACTGGGAAAAGGCGTACGCGCTCACCGCCACCATGGGAATGAGTATGGCGAGGTAGCCGATCATAATGCGTGTAAAAATGGTAGGTCTCATCCCTTTGAAAATGCCTTTAACTTTGAAAACGCCGCGACAGGGTCATGAACAGCAGTCATCTCATGAACAAACCCCCTTTCACGGTCTGCATGAACACCGGATACCTCAGAATGCTTGTTGGAATGATTTGCAATCATCGAAGGAAATTTCCATCCTCGTCTCGAGGGCAGGGTATCGTTTTTCAACGTTAACTTACTTCGCCTCATCTCCAATGTCAAGGCGCGCCTGGACGCGGGCAGCGATTGCGAAATCAGCCAAAGCGATTTTAGGCGGGTTTTAGTTCAAGCCCCGAGCGAGACCATCAGGCGGAGCAGCAATCTCACCTTCGAAGGTCAGGCCAAAATTTTGGAATCACTCACGAAAACATACAAATGACCTCCTGACCGGGCAGGACTTTCACCACCCGCCAGCGCCCGGAATTTGTTCTTTGCGCCCTTATCATTTGTCTTTAAGCTTATTCCCTATTATTTCATTGACTAATTCCTTCTCCTTTCTCTATACTGCTGCCTCATGGAAGGCGTTTCGGAAGGATAATCCGCTCAGTTGAAGGAGGCTTCAATGAAAATTCTGCGCGTCTCAATGAACACTCAAAAAGTCACTTTTGAAAATCTTCCCTCCGAATGGGCATATCTGGGTGGAAGCGCGCTGGTCGCCAAAATCCTCAACAGAGAAGTCTCGCCGCTTTCCGATCCGCTGGGCCCGGACAATAAGCTGATCGTCGCCTGCGGTCCGCTGGCCGGCACGCGTGCGCCGCAGCTCGGGCGTGTATCCGTCGGCGCGAAGAGTCCGCTGACCCAAGGCATCAAGGAAGCCAATTCCGGCGGACCGGCCGGACAATACCTTGACCGCCTCGGACTGCGTGCCATTGTTTTTGAAGGAGCCCCCCAAACCGGAAAACTCTACACGCTGGTTATTACGAAAGATAAAGCCGAAGTCATTGCGGCGGATGAATACCGGGGCCTCAAGAATTACGACCTGGTGGCCGCAATCCATCAAAAGTATTCAGACAAAGTGGCCGTCATTTCCACGGGAATTGCCGGAGAACGCCAGTATAAAGGCGCATCCGTTTCGCTCACCGATATTTTCGGTGATCCGTCGCGTAACGCCGCCCGCGGCGGACTGGGCGCCGTTATGGGCTCCAAGGGTCTTAAGGCCATTATTCTGGACCCGACCGGCGCGGATCAGGTAGCGATTGCCGATCCCGACGCCTTCCGCAAAACCGTCCGGGAATGGGCCGATCTGCTGAAGCACGATGTGACGATCAGCCTGTATTCGAGGTTTGGAACGCCTTTCGCCATAAATAACTCCGCGGGCCACGGCTCTTTGCCCGCCATGAACTACCGCTCCGGACGCCCCGAAAATTTCACGGCGGTCAGCGGCAACAATATACAGAAGATATTGTTTGAGCGCGGAGGCAAAATGCACGGCTGCATGCCGGGTTGTCTGGTGCAGTGCTCCATCATCTATCCGGACAGGGACGGCAAAAGAATCTGCGCGGCTTATGAATATGAAACCATCGCCCTTCTGGGCACCAATCTGGGCATCACGGATAATGACGCCATCGCGAGACTTAAATTTTTGTGCGACGATATCGGTCTCGACGGCATCGAAACGGGAAGCGCCCTGGGGGTTGCCGCCGAAGCGGGCAGGATGCAATGGGGCGATCCGGAAAGTGCCGAAAAACTTTTTCAGGAGATCGAAAAGGAAACCCCGCTTGGATTTGCGCTGGCCAACGGCGTGGTCACCACGGCCCGGTTTCTCAATGTCGATCGTGTGCCGGCATTCAAAGGACAGGCTCTGCCGGCGCATGATCCCCGCGCGACAAAGGGGACCGGCGTCACGTATTTTTCGTCACCCATGGGCGCGGACCATACCGCGGGCCTGACCTATCGTCAGCCCAAAGAGAAGAAAGAACAGATTCAAACCTCCCTGGGAACACAGATCAAGGCCGCGGCCTGCGACGCCTTCGGTTATTGTCTCAACGCCGTTCCCGGCGGAGAACCGGTTTATCCTTTTTTCGCCAAATTGATGAACGCGCGATTCGGCCTCACAATGACGCAGGACGACATTATCGCAACCGCCAAAGAAACGCTGCGGGATCAACTGGCCTTCAATGAAAAAGCGCAGTTCAGTAAAATCGACACAACCATTCCGGCTTTTTTCCGCGAAGAACTCATCGCCCCGACAAGTTCCGTCTTTGACGTCAACGAGGCGGATGTAAAAAATCTGTGGACGGGACTTGATTCCTTCAAGGAAAAAGAAAAAATTTTGGAAATCCGAATTCCGCCGATGCCCGATATTCTCATGGGCGAAGGCGTTGCCCGGAACATGGGCAAAAAAATCAAGGATCTGAAAGTTACAAAAATATTTATTGTTACTGATCCATTCATGTTCAAAAGCGGCCGCGCGAAGGAAGTTCAGGACATCCTGGTCAAAAGTGGTATTGAAACATTCATTTTCGCCGACGTCGAACCGGACCCGCCCATTGAGCTTATT
>CAZDYR010000119.1:0-7216 GCA_964509625.1 uncultured Smithella sp.
GTAGGCTGCAGACGATGAGGCATTGCGGATAAAAAAGGTATCGGCATGTCACGCCATTTAGGAACCATGTACAAAATTGCAAAAACCGCGCAAAAAGATAATTGGAAAGAAATTTCAAACAGCGATTCGGGAAGAACGATCAGGATAATCAATGCCGCGCCAAAAAGAATATTATAAAGATCTTTTTGCTTTCCAATCAGCAAAGCGGTAAAAAATGCCAGAGCCATGAGCGTTGAACGAAGCACAGGCGTTCCCATTCCCGCAACCAGGGCATAAATGATAACCGGTAAAAAAGATGCGGCCGTGGCCAGTTTAATGACGTTGAATTTAAGCATCAGATATTCTGAAGATTTCATCAGAAGGAATAACAGCAAAAAACCTCCCGCGGCAACGATCCCGACATGCAGGCCGGAAATAGATAGAATATGAGAAGTGCCGGTTTTGGCGAAATTGTCGAGCACCATTCGGGGGATGGCGTTTTGATTTCCGATCGTCATGGCTTCTATGATTTCGCGTTCGGGGGATGAGGCGT
Organism: uncultured Smithella sp.; assembly: GCA_964509625.1. Taxonomy (GTDB): domain Bacteria; phylum Desulfobacterota; class Syntrophia; order Syntrophales; family Smithellaceae; genus UBA8904. Next base: position 533 of record CAZDYR010000119.1, read on the forward strand.
TGGCATAAATCATCTGCTTGAGATGTAGGCGAAAGTTTTCCAGCTTCAGTCTGATGCCGTTTGCCGCGTCATGCCGTATGAGAACAATATGGGAACGATTGGACAAAAACCCGGAAACATAAATGCCCCTGCGATTGAGATACCTTTTATAATCGAAGCCTCCGGGGTTGTTAAAAGTATGGATTTCCTTTATTTTGGAATGAAAACGTACAAAGTCACCGTACTGAAAATGTAAATCCGACGGAATAATGAGGCGAATATTACCTTTGACGGGAATGTAAACATTATTTTTAATCAGTCGCCGGGAGCGTACGACTAGAACATTATTGGTCAGGGATGATTGGTCGCTCGTCAGAACCACGCCTTCGATAGTTAACGGGCCTTGATCCGTATAATGAATAACATGTTGATGATCCAGAGTCGGGTACTGCTGTCTTTGAATATTGAATAAACCGACAAGGCACATCAGGACAAGAATCAGAAGAAAGGCAGACATGTTCCGGTTGTATCTGACACAGAGCAGTAAAAGGAAAAGAACCGCTGCGGCAGCGGACAATACATAATAGATTGGTACAGCCAGCCAATCGCCGATCAGGATGCCGCCCATCAAAGCGATGAGGGGATATAGCAAGGGTCTGTGCATGAAGGGTGTGTCACCTTATCGTCCCGCCCAAACGGGACGAGCGTTAACTCTCTTGGAAACCTGTCATGAGGTTATTGATTTAAAAAAGTTCAAATCATTGGCTAAAAACTTTAAAATATTATAAAATCAAAAAAAAATTCAATTCGTAATCATTCGGGAAAAATATGCAACAGGTGATGGCACAGGATGAAAGAACCCGGCAGAGACTCAAACTGCTGATTATGATCAGAGTGATTGTTCTGTCTATGCTGTTGGCGGTCACTTTCTTTCTGGGCACCATCAAACAAGTGCTTCCTGTTTCATCGGCCATGCTGCATTTAATTTATGCCGTTATGATTATCATGTATTGTCTGTCGGTTGTTTATACGCTGCTTTTGAAAAAAGAAAAGTATTTTTCTCTGAATATTTACACGCAATTAATAGTGGACATCGGGCTGATTTCTTTTCTGGTGTATCTGACGGGCAGTATCGGCGGCAATTATTCGCTTCTCTATACACTGGTCATCATCTATTCTTCCATTTTTTTAGGCCGGAAAGGTACTTTGGTCATTGCGTCCCTTTCCAGTATCGCTTATGTGATGGTTCTGGAACTTGAATATTTCAATATCACCCCCCCTCTTTTTTCAACGAATCGCGAACATTATATTGAAGCCAGCGACATTTCTCTAAGAATCATTGTTCATGTGTTATCGTTTTATATCGTCGCCTTTCTGGCCAGCTTTGTGGTCGAACAGGAAAAGAAAACGAGGTCACTGCTGGAAGAGAAGGAGTCTGCATTCAATCAGTTGGATCTTCTTTTTCGGAGCATCATTGAGTCGGTGGATACCGGCATCATGACAACGACTCTGCAGGGGCGCATTAAAACTTTCAATCGAGCAGCGGAATCTATTACGGGTTTTCAGCTCCGATCCATTGAAAACCATCAGATTTTGCAGATATTTCCGGAGTTTAAACAATTCTTTGAGTCCGGGACGTCCGATTCAAATCAAAGCAGAAGAGAGGTAAAAATTACGCGTAAGGGAGGCGCTCAGGTTCATTTGGGATGTTCAGTATCTCCCTTAAAAGACAAACATGGTCAGCAAATCGGTCATATTTTGATTTTTCAGGATTTAACAGAAATCAAGCGCATGGAGGAGAATCTTGAAAAAAGCAAAAAACTGGCGCTGATTGGCGAGATGGCGGCAGGCCTTGCCCACGAAATGAGAAATCCTCTGGCGTCGATTACCGGTTCCATTCAATTACTGGGGCAGACCGCCAGGATGGAAGAAACGGATAAGCGGTTAATGCAGATTATCATGCGGGGCAAAAATCGTTTGGAAAACTTCGTGCGGGATTTTCTGATGCTCGCACGCCCTGTACCGGCAACCAGAGAAAACGTTGATGTCGATGAAGTTGCCGAAGAAGTGGTGGAAAACATCAAAATGTCAAATGAATGGAAGGAAGGGATCAGCTTAATAAAAATATTTTCAGGGCAAAACAAAGCTCTGGCCAATAAGGAACAGATCCAGCAAATCATTCAGAATCTGCTGAACAATGCCATGCAGGCCATAGAGGGGGAAGGGAATGTATGGATTGAAATTAAAACGGACAATTTAGAAGATAAGAAAAATTATACCATGATTAAAGTTACGGATGAAGGATGCGGGATCGAAGCAAAAGATTTAAAAAACGTGCTGGAACCATTTTTTACCAATAAAGAGAAGGGAACCGGTTTAGGACTGGCCATCGTCAGCCGTATTGTGGACGGTTATGGCGGCAAACTGGCCATTGAAAGTCAGATCAATCGGGGTACGTCAGTCACGGTCTGGCTGCCCTGTCACTAACGGTAAGCATCGATAAAAGGAGCAAAGGTATGGCGAAGATTCTGGTGTTGGATGACGATCAGGAGATGAGGGACTTTCTGGATATCATGCTGACCCAAGAAGGGTATGACGTTACAACCGCCGACAGGCCGGAGAAGGCGATCAGTCTTTGTCGTAAAACAGCCTATGATCTGGTCATCACGGATTTGAGAATGCCAAAAATTGACGGTATTGAATTTTTAAAAACCATCAAAGACCAGCGGCCGGAAACCATTGTCATTCTAATCACGGCCTACGCGTCCGGCGAAACAGCCGTCAATGCGATGAAAGAAGGAGCTTATGATTACGTGGAAAAAGGCGGCAGCAACGAAGAATTGATGCAAATCGTTCGGCAGGCCCTGTTAAAAAAAGGTCTGGTCAGCGAGAACAGCAGTCCAAAGAAAGAAATATCCGAATCTTCTTTTTGCGGCATGATCGGAACCAGCAGGGAGATGTCTAAAATATTTGCCACCATTCAAAAGGTGGCCGATACGCCGGCGAATATTCTGATCCTGGGAGAAAGCGGCACCGGCAAGGAACTGGTGGCCCGTGCCATTCACGCCAATTCCTCCCGATCCAGGATGCCTTTCATGGCCATTAACAGCGGCGGGATACCCGAGAATCTGCTGGAGAGCGAATTGTTCGGTTATATGAAAGGATCGTTTACCGGCGCTTATGCTGATCGGGCGGGACTGTTTGAGCTGGCCAGGGGGGGCACCGTCTTCCTGGACGAGATCGGGGAGCTGCCGCCGGTTCTTCAGGTCAAACTTCTGAGGGTGGTGCAGGAAAAAACATTCCGCCGCATTGGAGGAGCCGAGGACATCAAAGTGGATGTTCGTATTATTTCCGCCACCAATCAGAACCTGCAGGATAAAGTAAAAAAAGGCGAATTCCGCGAAGATCTTTATTTTCGATTGAATGTTATTCCCATCCACATGCCGCCGCTCAGAGATAGAAAGGAAGATATCCCTTTACTGACAAAACATTTTATTGAAAAATACGCCCGTGAGTTTGGCAAGGAGGTGAGAATGATTTCATCTTACGCCATGGAACTGCTGATGGGGTATGCTTTTCCCGGAAATATCCGGGAACTGGAAAATATTATCGAGCGCGGTGTCGCGATGGAAACATCCAACATTATTCTGCCCGAGAACCTGGTCTTGTCGGTAGATGCCGATTCCGCTCAGAAAAATATTGATTTGGATATTCCCGACCAGGGAATCGACCTGAATGCCGAACTGGAAAAAATTGAGAAGAGAGCGATTGAAAAAGCTTTGCTGAAAACAAAAGGCTCCAAGACCAAAGCGGCGGAAATGCTGCATGTCACATTTGACTCACTGCGTTACCGTATTGAAAAACTGGGCGTGGAATAATTAACAGGCCGGCGTTCAGAGACCCGGACGGCGATCAGTTGGAAATGCGAAAACCGTTCAAGGTTCCGGTAAAAGGTTCTTCCAGAACATCCACATGGTCAACACGGGCTGCCGGCGGCCCCTGATGACACCAGGCCACCATCTGATCAACGGATAGATCTTCTCCCTCCAAAAGGGCCTCGACGCGGCCATCTTCCATGTTTCGCACCCAGCCGGTCAGCTTTAGATTCCTTGCGGTTCTCTGCGTTTCGGCCCGGAAAAAAACGCCCTGCACCCTGCCGCTGATATAGAGACGAACTCTCTTCATGGTTTATCCCTGCCGACAAGCTGTAAAAAAACTTTTTCACTGATGACCAAAACGCCCTGCGATCTCGCTTTGTCCAGTTTTGATCCGGGCTCGCTGCCTGCAACGACAAAGGATGTCTTCGCGGTCACAGAGGATTGAACCATACCGCCCAGGGATTCCACAAGCGCTTTTGCGTCGTTTCTACCCATGCTTTCCAGTGAGCCCGTGAAAACAAAAGCTTTTCCCTTTAAGGCTGTTTCAAGCGAGGCGTTTCTCTTGTGAGGTGACAGACCGGCCTTGCGGAATTTATCCATGACTTCCCGGTTTTTATCTTCGGCAAAAAACTCGACAATGCTTTGAGCGATTTCAGGACCGATCTCCTGGAGGGCGGTCAAAGTTTCGATTCCTGCGTTCATCAGGTGATTCATGCCGCCAAAATGCTCGGCCAGAATTTTTGCGGTTCGTTCCCCCACATGACGGATGCCGAGGGCATAAATAAATTTGTCCAGAGGCGGGGTTTTGGAACGTTCTATGGCCGCGAGCAATTTGTCTGCGGATTTATTCGCCTGACGATCAAGAGCCAGCAGCTGGTCTTTTGTCAAGAAATAGAGATCGGCGGGGTCGTGAACCAGCTTGGCATCGAAAAGCTGCGCTGCCATTTTTTCGCCAAGCCCTTCGATATCCATGGCTCCTCGCGAAGCAAAATGACGGATGTGTTCCTTGATTTGAGCGGGGCAGGACAGGTTGACGCAGCGGTGGGCGGCTTCACCTTCGTGTTTTACGATGTCAGAGTTGCATTCCGGACAATGCCGTGGCATGTGAAATGTTTTTTCCTGTCCGGTTCTCTGGGAGGTAATAACTTTAACGACCTCCGGAATCACATCCCCGGCGCGCTGAATTACAACGGTATCGCCAATCCGGATATCTTTTTTGAGAATTTCATCTTCATTATGCAGGGTGGCGCGACTGACCATAACGCCTCCCACATTGACCGGTTCCATTGCCGCAACAGGTGTCAGCGTGCCCATTCTGCCCACCTGAACGATAATATCTTTTATGACCGTCTGAGCCTGCTGGGCCGGAAACTTACAGGCCAGTGCCCAGCGGGGAGAACGCGACACCTGACCCAGGATTTCTTGCAGGGACAGCTGATCGACTTTGAGGACGACGCCGTCAATTTCGTAGGGAAGGGTGGAGCGCAGGGAGCCAATGCGTTCATAATAGGTTATGCAGGTGGAAATGTCTGATGCCTTTTCGATCAGCGGATTGACGGGAAATCCCCAGGCTGAAAGGGTTTGCAGGATCTCCCAATGGCTGGAAAATTGGAATCCACGGACGGAACCGATGCCGTATAGAAAAATATTCAGAGGCCGACGCGCGGTAATTTTCGGATCAAGCTGGCGAAGGGACCCGGCGGCAGCGTTACGCGGATTGGCAAAAGGGTTGTCGCCTTCCCTTGTCCTGCGGTGGTTCAGTTTCTCAAAGGGCTGTTTTTCCATATAAACTTCACCGCGTATTTCGATGAGTTCAGGTAACGGATACGGAGAGCTTTTTTTCATCATGAGAGGCAAGGCGGTTATCGTTTTGAGATTTTGCGTGACGTCTTCTCCCGTAAACCCGTCGCCGCGTGTCGCGCCTCGGACAAAAAGGCCATTTTCGTATATCAGGTTAACGGCCAGACCGTCGAGTTTCGGTTCTGCAACGTAATGAATCACATCGCTCTTTGCAGCGCGTCTGACGCGCGCGTCGAAATCCAGTATCTCCTCGGCGGAGAAAGCGTTTGCCAGGCTAAGCATGTTCTGCGGATGCGTAAAAGAGGCAAATTTGGCGAGAGGCGCGGCGCCAACCCTTTGGGTAGGCGACGAAGAAATGTCCCAATCGGGATAAAGTTGTTCGAGCTCCTGAAGTTCCCTCATCAGGCGGTCGTATTCAGCATCGGATATTTCAGGATCATCCTGCTGATAATAACGCCGATTGTGATATTCAATCATTCTGCGTAATTCAGGGATTCTTTTTTGCGCGTGATCTTTGTCCATTATTTAACCAGTTGCAAATGGGGCTTTTTCGGTTTTCTTTGGGCAGGAGGTTCTTCATCGGCTGTTTTTTTATTGAACAGTTGTTCATTAAAAATAGCATTCTTTACCCGGATGGAATTGATGATGGAGAAAATAATCACCGATTTTTCCCAGTCCGGCGTGAAGGAAAAATCTTCCATTTTGGCCTTATATTTTTCCCAGAGGGCTGTTAAGGATGCCTCATCCAGATAAAGAATATTTTCAGCGATTTTATTTAAGGAATCTTCCAGCTTATTCATTACGGCAATTTTATCGTGGCTCTCTCTTAAAGTCAAATTAAAAGCTTTTTCCCGGGAAACGGCCGATAAATATCACTTGTATTTTTTTAATCTTGCCGTTAATAAAACAACAAAGATGATGCAGGATAAGAAAGTCACCATCGGTGTGCTGTCGGATACGCATATTACCGGGTTTGATGAAAAATTAAAGAAAGCCGTTGACGAACATTTTTCCGATGTTGATTTGA
>CAZDYR010000120.1:0-7168 GCA_964509625.1 uncultured Smithella sp.
TTCCAGCAGAGTGGAAAATCAGTTGCTGCTGCAAAAAGATATCACGTTGAGCCGCACGGAAATCACCGACATCCCGCGCGATGCATTGACGATCATTGCCACGGGCCCTCTTACCTCCGATGCTCTGGCGCAATCCCTCTTACGGATTCTTGACGGCCCTTACCTGTATTTTTATGACGCAATCGCGCCGATTGTCGAAGCCGATTCCATCGACATGAAGAAGGTTTACCGCGCGTCACGTTATAACAAGGGTACGCCTGATTATCTGAATTGCCCCCTAACGGAAAATGAATATAAACATTTTCACCGGGAATTGCTGTTGGGACAGAAAGTAGCCGCCAAATCGTTTGAAGATATCAAGCATTTTGAAGGCTGTCTGCCTGTCGAGATATTGGCCGCTCGAGGTGAAGACACGCTGGCTTTCGGCCCGATGAAACCGGTGGGATTAATTAATCCATATACCGGTACGATGCCTTATGCTGTGGTACAACTGCGTCAGGAAAATGCGTCAGGTTCATTATTGAATATGGTTGGTTTTCAGACCAAACTGACCTGGCCTGAACAGGAGCGCATATTCCGTCTTATTCCCGGTTTGGAAAACGCTCAGTTTGCCAGGATGGGCAGCATCCACCGCAACACCTACATCCATTCCCCCGCCCTTTTGTCACCGTCCCTGCAATTGAAAACGAATCCGGACATTTTCCTTGCCGGCCAAATTACCGGAGTGGAAGGATACATGGAATCCACAGCCATGGGACTTTTGGCGGGGCTAAGCGCGTCATTCGTCCTTGAAGGGAAACAACTTCAGCCTCCGCCTCGAACAACCGCTATCGGGGCGCTTTTGAGCTATATTACTTCCTCCGAATCAGCCAATAACTTTCAGCCCATGAATATCAATTTCGGAATTTTATCAAATTTAGATGTTAAAAAGATAAGAAAGAAAGATAAATATCCCTTGTATGTCAACCGAGCTTTACACTCCCTGAACGATTGGATGCAGAAACAAAATTTGTGCTGACTCCGACCGCATAACAATTATACGGTAAGAAACAGCATAAAATATTCATGCAAAGAAACGAATCCGGTCTTTACAATACCTGCGTGTATTCTTGCGTGATATTCCAAGTTGCACAGCAACGACTGATCCGACATGTTATTTCTCTCTGAATAAAGTTTTCATTCACCATTTTCTTGCCAGTCTCTTAAAGATGTGTTATTTACTTTGCCGAATTTAAAAAGCTTAGCATAAAAAATACAATCAACAAAATATCTAAGGAGGAATGCATGAATAAATTTTTTCTGTTAGCATTATCACTGTCGGTTTTCTTTTTGGCTTCATGTGCGTCATCCCCGGTTCAACCAACGGCTAAAGCGCCGGCACAACCTGCTGCCAAAGCAGCAGCGCCGCCTGCCGCGTCACCAGCCGTCAAACAAGCTGTGAACATGACCGGAACATGGAATCTGGAACTGGTAACGTCGGGCGGCACGGGCAATCCCGTCTTTACGCTGAAACAGGACGGCAATAAACTTTCAGGAACTTATAAAGGTCGTTTCGGCGAAGCACCCTGTTCAGGCACGGTTAACGGAAATGATTTTGTTATTACCTACGAGTTGAGCGGAAGCAAGGTTATTTATAAAGGCAAGGTTGATGGCGATAAAATGAGCGGCGAAGCGGATCTTGCCGGCCAGGCATCAGGCAAGTTCACAGGCATGAAAGCAAAATAAGCCTATCGTTTAGAAATTGGTTCTTATGAGGGGCATAACACAATTGTGTTGTGCCCCTTCTTACGTCTGTCTCGGATTATCCTTGCATGCTTTTGAAATATGAGTTGACTTTTTCAATATAGGTCAGTGTTTCATCAGGCAGATGGTCAGGATCCCTCTCCAGGTTTCCCATTCCCCAATTATAAGCGGCCAAAGCCAGATCAACTTGTCCGTCATATCGGTCAAGGAGCATCTTCAGGTAACGGGTACCGCCCATAATATTCTCCCCGGGATCATAAGCGTTGTTTATACCCAGTTCTTTTGCGGTACCCGGCATGAGCTGCATCAATCCCATCGCTCCGGCAGGCGAAGTTGCAGAAGGATTAAAATTGCTTTCAGCCTTAATGACAGAGCGTATCAGACCGGCATCGACACCGTATTTTCTGGCCGCCTGATTGACAATCTGATTGATCGTATCATCCGCTTCTGACAAGATCTTCTCTGGCGTTTCCCGGCCGCTTCTCGACGCAGCGGGAATTTGATGCGTCTTAGTATTCCCGTAATCACGCATGACTTTTAATGCCAGGGCATTCGATTCCAGTGCATTATTAAAAATGCTGTTATACAAATGTGCATTCATCTGGATCTGCAAAGCGCGGGTAAAAAGCATGAGCTGTTCTTTATTTAATACAGCCGTTGCGGATAAGGGAGCAGAAGCCCCCTGTACAGGAACCAGCATATCTTTTAAAACGTCATGAAAATTATTATTTTCTTTATTGAACAAAGAGGATGGCGGGCGGGAAATCTTTCTTCCCGGGGCGTCAATAAATTTTGAAAAATCGGCGATGTCTCGCGAAAAGGCCATATATTTTCCTTCCAACGGAGAGGAAAATATTCAATTTATGTGCCAATTATATTTATTCTATTATTTTAATGTAGGCGTCGACGACTTCGGCGTCAAATTGAGTATTTCTATTGGCAATGAGTTCCTCAATGGCTTTTTCTTTAGACATCGCCGACCGGTAAGGGCGATTATTGGTCATGGCATCAAAGGAATCTACAACAGCCATAATACGTGCCAGTAAGGGTATATCACGCCCTTTCAGTCCCATGGGATAACCATTACCATCCCATCTTTCATGATGGTGTTGAACGATTTTTCTTTCTTTTTCCAAAAGCATGATCGGCTTTAAAATATTCTCGCCGATAGTTGGATGATTTTTAATGATCATGTATTCTTCACAGGTCAGCTTGCCCGCTTTCAATAGAATACTGTCCGGTACGGCAATCTTACCAACATCATGAAGAGCCCCGGCAATCCTGATGCTTTCCACATCCTTCTGTGAGCAGTTCAGGCTCACGGCAAGCCGGACAGCTTCGTCTGTGACCCGTCGTGAATGCTCTTCTGTGTAATGATCTCGCGCCTGAATGGATGATATCAGTGATTTCAGAGTATCCATAATGTTGAAATAAATACTCTCATAGAGTATTTTATTTTCCAGATTCAACGATGCGCGTTTCGTCAGACTTAAAATATGATGAAGGTCTTTTTTATTAAAGACCTCTCTATTCTTCTTTTTACGAATGCTTAGTATTCCGAGAATGGTGTTCCGAATCATCAGAGGAGCACAAATCAGTGAAGGTGAAACTTCAGGGTGATCATTTGAATTAATGAGAACCGCTTCTTTTCGCTCAATCACCTCGTTGAAAACCATTTTTAGCGCAGGACTGTGCGTGTAATTTTGAAAGATTCCATCCGCACTGCCTCTGGTAACTTTATCGTGAAACTCATTATCTTGTTCGTTAAAAAGCATGATGGAGCAGACTTCGCCATCGACAAGTTTTAGGGCTAAATCCGCTATTTTCTGGAAAATAACATCGTTATCCATCGGTGATTCTTCTATTGAATCATATATATAGCCTTGCTTGGATAGATCGTCTGTTTTATCGTTTAATCTGATTTTCGCCAGGATTTGTTCTGAAGTTTCATCCCGCAGAATTTCTTTCTGCCTTAAATGTATGTCAACTTTATACAGAAGTTCGTCAATATCAAAAGGCTTTGTCAAAAAATCGACGGCTCCCTTTTTGATGGCCGTAACTGTCAGGTCCGTGGTGGGATTGCCGGTAATCATGATCACTGCAGCGGCGGGATTCCGTTCACGGATCATGTGCAGCAGATCCATTCCGCTCATACCGGGCATCATAATGTCACTGATAATCAGATCAAAATCATTATTCTCAAAAAGATGCAGAGCATCCTGCCCGTTTTCCGCTTCTTGGATCTGATATTGCGCTGATTGGCCGAGCGTGTCTACAATCAGGTTGCGAGTCGGCAAATAGTCATCAACAACCAGTATTTTTTTTAATTCTTGATTCTTGACTGGTTGGACTCTCCTGACCATGACAGAACTCCACCATTAGATATTAATATCTACTTAAATCATTGAGATATTTTATTAATTTTTCTTCCAGAAAACTTCCGGGCGGTCTAAATATTTTCATCCTTAAGGATTACATCTCGGAGATTGTAGCTTATTTTTTCCAGTTCTTCCGATTTGTTAGCTTCTTTTGTGGATAAGGATACAATATCCTTATACTGGCCATCGGATCCGTCTCCCTTGGAAGCCGATGATGTAATCCGGACCTTGCTTTGCCTGGTGTAGGCATTTAGAACACTATCAACTTGATATGCCGTTATCGTCATTTTTCCCCGATTGCTAACCTTCCGCCATATTAATCGGCAATGAGGGCAAAAACTTTAGGGAAATTGTCACACAAATATTATATAATATTGATTATATTGACTTATTTTTGATGTGTTATGGATTGACTTCGTCTTCTTTCTCAACAGGCGATATTTCCTGCCGGTGAACCGCCAGGTTACGAGGTGCTTCCACCCCCACACGGACATACTTACCCTTGACTTCCAGAATAGTGATTTTGATATCATCCCCAATGGTGATCGATTCCCCGTGTTTCCTTGTTAAAATCAGCATCATCCACCTGAATATTCTTTTAGATATAATCCATTATCGTCATTTCTCCGATTTTTGCAGCCATATTGTATGATGCCTGCATGGCAATCTGCTTCATTTGAAATGCTGTAATCAATTTCTCCAGATTGGCATTTTCCACATCGGCAAGAATGTTTGTTATTTCCAGTTTCAGCTTGTCATGGTTGCTGCTGGTCAGCTCAAGCGAACTCATTTTTGCCCCGGCTAATGTTTCAGACTGAAGGACACGATTCTCCAAAGCCTGAAGCGGATCAATCTGATCACTGATTAGACTCATATCATTTAACGTTAACGCGTCTTTTAGCGCATTAAGGGTATCCAAGACACCCGTGCCCGCAAAAGCTTCAGTGCCGGTTATATTGTAAACAATCTTATTGTTGGTTCCGATCAAAACTTGCATCTGGTCATTGTTGCCGCTGTATGAAGAAACTCCCGTAGCACTGTCATAGGTGTAAGGCTGTGTGTCCGTGCTGGATCCGGCGAATATGTAACTGTCACCATTTTTGGTGTTCATGAGCGACAAAGCCTCATCAATCAGAGAGGAAACTGTCTGAGCAGAAATAGCCATTGTTTCCGCAGACCCCGTGCCTGCTTCTGAAATCGCAATGGATAAAGCATCCGCAACGATTTTTCTGATGGACGACAGAGCGGTTTCTGTTATGGAAAGAGAAATATCTGCGTCTGTAATATTGGTTTGATATTGTTGAATGGCATTGATGGCTGTGCGGGCATCCAGGATATCATTTGTTCCGACGGGATCATCGGAGGGGCGATTGATCATTTTCTGCGTGGAAAGTTTTTCCATCAGATCGCCATATTCACGCTGAATGTTTAACATATTGTTCGTCAGCATATTAAACTTAATATTTTCAGTCATCCGGTGGATCATATGATTTACCTCACTTCTTCACTGTCACACCAAATTAAGCAATATATCGATTAATTCGTTTACTGTTGTCGTCATCTTGCCGGCGGCGCCGTAAGCCATTTGATATTTGATCAGATTCATCATCTCTTCGTCCAGGGATACTCCGGAGAGCTGTTCCCTCTGGCCGATCTCCTGATTAATAATCGTTGTTTCGCGCGCAACAGCCTGCGTCGCATTCACCACATCCTGGCCGACATTGGCAATAAAAGCATTGAAATACCCGTCGATAGTGCTTCCTAACACCGGATTGATTTCGTTTTTAATGGCCGTTATGGCTGTGGCGTTGTCCCCGTCAGCATACATGGTGGCCGAAGCGGCAATTTTCCTGGGGTCTGAAGAAATCGCCGTGCTGACCCGCATAGATCCTGCCGCATCCGCCGGATTATAGATGAAAAACAACTCACCAAGCATGCCGTCCTGATCATAACCGGCAGTGTGTAAATCGTTGACACGATCCATGATGCTTGAAGCTGTGAGATTAAGCTGGACTAAATAAGATGGAATGACCGAATCCCTCATTTCCAGAAGACCCGCAAGTTTTCCGCCATTAATCTCATCGTTAATCGCCTGAGATGGATTATTTTTAAAGGTGATATCATACCAATTATTATTAGCCGGATTTGTTTGTACCTGCAATTCCCAGCTGTTAAAACCTTCGACCAGTGCCCTGCCGCTGGCAGGCAGGTAAATATATATTGAGCCATCGGCCTTCTCAAGATAGTTAATGTCGATTAACTTACTGATTTCATTTAAGAGTGTGCCTCTTTTATCCCTTACGGCAGAAGCGTTGGAACCTGAACTTTCAGCACTGACAATTAATTCATTATAATCAGCCACATCCTTCAGGTAACCGTTTAGGATGGATACGGTATCAGAAATATTATTATCGGCATTGGTCTGTATATCGGTCAATCCCTGCACGCGTTGATTAAAAAGACCGGCAAGATTCTCTCCTGTTGATACGACCATATCTCTTTTGGACTTGCTCAATGGGTCAACGGAAAGGTTACCCCAAGCATTCAGATAATCACTTAAAGCGTCGTTGATTCCGCCTCCGGCATTCTCATTTAAGACAGCCTCAACCCTTGATAATGTATCTTCCTGAGCCGTATATCTGGCAAGGGATGACTGCTGCGATACCATCTGAGCTTCAAGAAATTTGTCATATATTCTTTCAATATCAGCAATGCGAACACCAATTTGCTCCTTACCTGATGAAGCATCCCTGGTTCCAACCGACTCAAAAATCGGACGAAGTCTCGAATAACCGGACGTATTAACGTTGGCTATATTACTGCCGGTTACATTAATCGCCGTCAAGTTGCTCAACAACGCTTCCCGGGCTGTGAATAAAACTTTACCGATATCAGCCATACCTCAGCCCTCCGTCCTCAGCAATCTGCCTTTTTTCTTAACTTCACCAATTTTCCCGTTACCAAGATAAACTCCGGAACGATCAAGCAGCGACGAAACAAAGTCAAGTGATACTTTAACATTGTTAAGTGATGCTTCTAATATATAT
>CAZDYR010000121.1:0-7163 GCA_964509625.1 uncultured Smithella sp.
ACAAATGCCCGCCCGCGGATGCTCCGAAGGAAGCGATGCGGTTTGCATCATAGCCGTATGCAGCGGCATTCATCCGTAAAAAAGTAAACGCGTTCTTCAGGTCTTCCAGTTGAGCGGGCCAAGTGGCTTCCTGGCTGAAACGGTAGTTGATTGACGCGACGGCAAAACCCGCATCCAGAAATTCCTTTAACCCCACAGGATTATTTTTATCGCCCGCTTTGAAAGCCCCGCCGTGAATCCAGACAACCAGCGGCGGTTTTTTTGCCCCGTAAGGCATGTAGATGTCGAGAACGTTTCGTTCAGACCTGTCCGCGTATCGGACGTTTTTATCGATTCTCACACAGGCTGTCGTTGTACTCACGATGAACAGGACGAGCATTATGACCAGATAACGTGTTTTCATTTTCAGACGAACACCTCACCAAGAGAAACGGGGAATCGGGATGCGCACAAATCCCGTTGGAGACGAACATGCTTTCCAGGTAAGAATCCCCTTGAAAAACAAATGCATTCCATCGCATTGACGTATAGCATAACACCGCCTCTAATGCGACACTCTTACAGGACAAAGCAGCTGAGGTACATGGGCGCCGGACATTTTGGCGAATCCTCTATGGCTCGGCAGTTGTTTGTCCGTTTTCATCTTTGTCCGGCCCTTTAAGATGCAGATGCATGATGCGTCTGATTTCAATGATGGCTTCCGGCTTTTCCTGTACACTGTGACCCGACGTAATCACCTGTTCCGAATCCGCGCCGTCAAGATGGGAGCTTTCGTAAGGCACCACCCCGTCGCTCGACCGGGCAAGCGGCAAATCGGGTGTATTGTTGCCGATGATCGAATGATAACGCACACGGGGCGAAATCGGCAGGCGGGCAGCCATCTGAATGAAAGGGTCGCGGTTGCTCAGATTGTCGATGCTGTTGAACGGGCGTGTCAGCGACACAGGATTTGCTGAGGCCGGATCAACCAGCAGTTGCGCGACATCCTTGAGGCGAACCAGCACGGAGAAAGGAACGGTTACGATGCCGGCTATCCAGCGCACCAAAGCCATTTCCGCGAAAGGAGTCCCTCTGTGCGGCGCGGCGATAAAGATCGCTCGGCTCACCTGCGGCAGCGGTTCAAACAGCAGATAAGGCCCCAGTTTTTCCTCGGCAAGTTCCAGTTTGTCTCCTTCAAGCCCATAGTGATTGACCAGGGCGTTCCACAGGCGCTGTCCTGAAGATGAAATCATTAAGCGCGACAGGATGCCGCCCATGCTGTGACCAATCAATATCACGTCCCTGGAAGCCCGCGCCGTCCCGTCCGGATCAAAATGTTTCAGTGTCCGCAGGACGGCTTTTCTAATGGCGTCGTTGTTGAACGCAATGGGGGCGTTGGTCGGGTAATAAACCTGCCAGATCTGAAAATTCTGGCGAAGCGTTTCATCGCCCAGTACCTCATTGGCCAGGTTGATCCAGGCTTCGGGGCTGCTGGCTAACCCGTGCAGCATAATGACGATGCGGCGATTTGGATTATACGGCTGCATAAGATAGATGCGCGGCGTTTCCAGCACTTCTCCCTTGCCGATCAGGGTGAGCAGGGACTGCGCGGCAAAGCCGGATCGTGCCAGCCAGAGCCCGTAGCCCGAGGTAAAGTTGGCTGCCAGCGGAATCTGAGTTCCCGCCAGATAAATGCTTTCGCGGTTGTAGGGGTCGTAGCCGGTGATGACGACTTCAGAGGCGGCAAGCACCTCCTGCAGAGTGGTTCCGGGAAAAGTAATCATGGCGGTTACGGCCGGAAAGGGCGTTTCGGTGAAGGGCCTTTCATCACTGCCCAGGTTGACGACGCGACGCGAAGTGACGGCGACCAGTTCGGCCCCCAGACCGTCACGCCGGTACTGGTTTCGCAATCCGGCAAAGGACAGGGAGGAGGCCGGAATCAACTCCTCGGGGATCATGCGGCTGCCGGCAAGACGAACATCGTCATTCCGGATGGTGATCCGCCAATGGCGAAGCCGAAAGGAGATATCGCGTTTAGCGTCAATAATCACCGGCTGCTGCTTGCTGTAATGTGCGAAAAGGGTGGTCAGTATCTGCTGAACGGCATAGTTATAGTAGTCTCGGACCTGTGCCTGGCGATCCTCGAGGGCGCGCATGCCGGGTGAACGACGGGTTAAAAACAAATAACCGTAAGCGTACCTGGCCGCTTCCAGATAAGCGTTGATGATGTCTTCAAAGTGTGTTTCTTCTTCGTACTGACGGTCCAGGGCGATGGCTTCCTTCAACCAGAGCTCGGAAAGCGCCGACAGGCGATTTTCGCTGTGCAATCCGATCGTTTCCTTCAGGGTTTTCCGGCAGACGGCACCCTGGTCGTCGCACATTTTTTTATCGATGCCGAACACCTGGAGTGCGGCACCCGTGTATGCGCTGAGCTCTCCCGTGGACAGCACATCGCCGCGCCGGAGGGCCATGTAGTCTTTGCTGCTGACGGGAGATACCTTGACTCCCGCGCAGCCGGCCAGCAGAAGGCTCAAAACGATGAACAGCAGATGAATGCGCGCGATATGTGAGATTCGCATGGAGATCAATTTCCTTTCATAGGAGTATACAAGGGGGTATTTTTTTAAGTCAAGCGGATTATCATGGACGAGCATAAAACGAGTTGCAGAATTTCGTCGAGGGCAGGCATTGCCGAGAAGGATTGTCTGTTGTGATCTCCTTATGGCGTTGGCCTGATCTTGCCGGTCCGGATAAAAATGGATCAGATTATAAATACTTCAGCCAGTCGTAAGGTTTCCGTTCGTTTAAATAATTCCGATTATGGTCATGCAGGTAGGCTTCTTTCTCAAAAGAAATATTTCGGTACGCGTTTCCTTTGCCGAATAATCGAATGAGCCATTCGATCAGGTACCACAGATAGAAGAAAATATAGAGCATCTCTTTCATTTGCGCGGTATGGATGGCTTCGTGGCGGACGGTTCGCGCGGAGACGTCCGCCCCCCTGGGCGCGAACAGAATCCCGAACAGATTGACGGCGGCAATTCGACGCACCGGAAGAATCTTCGTGAAGACAATTTTCATTTTTCCCTGATGACGTGATTCGTCAGAGTTCCAATCTTTTCAATCTCCACGCTGACCACATCACCTTCTTTGAGAAATAAGGGAGGCTGGCGCGTGAAACCGACGCCTTCCGGCGTGCCGGTTAAAATCACCGTGCCGGGGTAAAGCGTCATGGACCGGCTCAGGTTGCTGATGATGGCCGGAATGTCGAATATCATTTTTGAGGTTCTGGCGTCCTGAACAACCAGACCATTCAGCAGGCAGCGGATCGCCAGATCATCGGGGTGGGCGATTTCATCTTTGGTGACAATCCAGGGGCCCAGCGGGCAGAACGAATCAAAACTTTTACCTCTGGCCCATTGCCCTTTTTGTTTATCAAATTGCCAGTCGCGGGCGCTTACATCATTGGCGCAGGTGTAACCGAAAATGTAATCCGGGGCATCATCCGGTGAAATATTTTTAGCTGTTTTGCCGATGACGCAGGCCAGTTCCGCTTCATAGTCCACGCTATCCGGTCCCGCCGACGGCAGGACAATGGGGCTTTCATGTCCGGTCAGGCTTGAGGTTGCCTTCAGAAACAAGACCGGCTGTTGAGGGTAGGACATGGCTGTCTCGTCGCCGTGTTTTTTATAGTTGATGCCCAGCGCGAGAATGTTGACCGGAAGAACGGGCGCAAGCAGACGCTTTACTTTTACGTCCGCTGCCGTCGCCGGATGCGCGCTCCAGATATCCCCCGTAATCAATTTTGCGGTATCGGGATGTTGCGGGGAATAAGCGCCATAGTATTCTTGATGGTTATCAGATACAAAACGGATGATTTTCATGCTCTACACCTCAATCAAACGCCCCGCGGGAGCGGGAAAAAATAACGAACAGCCGATGCCGTCGATGACATCACCAGAGCTCCTTTTCCAGGATGGCTTGAAACTGGGTGAATACTTTGCGGTTGCTCAAAATAGTATCGTGCGTGCAGTCGAATCCCAATGATTTTACCGCGCAGTCCAGCGCGCGCTCATCGACGGCCTTGCTGCCGGAAAGCTTATCGTTCGTACCGTAAAAAATATAATGTCTGACGTGCGGCGGAAGCTTTTCGTTCATGACCTTTTGAATAAAATGGCTTTGAGTTCCCAGGTCCACCCATGCCGGAATGCTTTTATGCGGAAGGCGCTGTGAAGCGTCGGCCATTTCAAATCCGCTCCACGGCGTGGCAAACGTGATAAACACTTTGATGAAAGCATTCTGTTTATCCGAAACGTACCGGCTGATAAAGGCGCGGGAGGCCAGTCCGCCGACGCTGTGCGCGACGACGACCATTTTTTGAATCCGTATTTTTCATGCAGCTCCCGCAGCTCTTCATGGGGAAGAGCCGCGCTCAGAGACAGCCGAATGCCGGACGGATAGTAATAGAACAGGGGTTGATAACGGCTGCGGTCCAGCCGCATGCAAAGATAAATCCAGTTATGAGGGGATCCTTCCGTTCCGTGAACAAAAAGAATGGGGATCTTTCGCGGGTTGTATTCTTCCGTCAGGTAAATATGCGCGCCGAACGTCTGCATAAAAGACGAAGGATGCCAGTAGCCGGTCTGCGCGTTTTCCGGAGAAAAATATTCAGAATAAATTTTCAGGATCTGGCCGTTGTACGTTACTTTTTTGGCGATCTTCTGATGTTCCCGGAAGGGCAGCGCCCCGGGCAGTTTCAGGGTGTAGCGGCTGAGCCCCGAAGCATGAATGTCGATATTCGTAAGCAGGTCGCCTTCCCGCAGGGCGATTTCCCGTGGATCGGAACTCGAACCGCAGATGCCGGAGATTTCGTTATTTTCAAAAATGCCGTTGGCGTTATAGTCCGTGAGCGCGTAAAGATGGTACTGTCCTTCCGGCAGATACATCATGAAGGAACCTGACGGCGTAATCGATGTGTACCCCGTGCAGGCCGCGTCTCCGTCCTTGCCGAGGCGATACGCGGCAATAAGCGTGGCAGCGCTACTTTTAGCTGTTCCCGTGAGTCGGCCTTTGATGACGGCGGAATTGTAAACCGGCGAGTCGGGAGTTCCCTCCTTTTTATAAGGCCTGGACAGAATGTCGTCCGTGGCGGGGATGCTCAGATAATTGCAACCCAGGATGACGCAAGTCGCCGTGATAAGCGCGGCATGCCGGATGCAAAATCGAAATAATGGTTGTCGGGTATTCATTGCTTCTTATTTTTTCTTTCCAGATAGTCGACGATTTTTTGTTGCCTGGCCTCTCTGGCCAGATCCAGCGCGGTTTTCCCTTCAGCGTTTTTCAGATGGGAGGCCGCTCCGTTCTTCGTGAGCAGAACAACGGACTGATCCAGCCCGTACCGGGCGGCCAGCATCAGAGGCGTAACACCCTGTTTGTCCCGTCGGTTGAGGACGGCGTTCTTTCTCACCAGGCTGCTGATGACATCCGGCATCTTATGGTAAGCAGCCAGATGCAGCGCCGTTTGGCCCTGCCGGTTGGAAACATTAATGTCCTGCGGCTGAGACAATAAATAAAGCGCCGTTTGGGAATAGCCGCTTTGGATGCTTTTCATCAACGGTGTCTCGCCCTCAGCATCCTGAGCCTGTGTGGTCGCGCCTCTGTCAAGCAGCAGCCGGGCATTGGCGGTGTCGCCTCTTTCAGCGGCCAGATGCAGCGGCGTGGCGCCCCGGTCGTCCTTGATGTTCACAGGGGCGTTGTGTCTGATGAGCTGCGCGGCAATGTCGCAGATGCGGTAGTCCAAAGCCAGATGCAGCGCCGTCTGGCCGAAACCATTTTGCAGATCGAGGCCCTTTTTCGTTGCCAGTAAAAGCCCGATGCTGTCCCAGCTTTTGTTATGGATGCCCCACATGAGAGCCGTGTATCCGTGTTTGTCCTGCTTTGCCGGGTCGGCGCCGGCCGCAAGCAGCGTGTCGACGATGTCGGTACGGCGCTCGTTCACCGCGATCATCAGGGGAGTCAGGCCGTCTTTATCCCGCGCATTAACGTTGACCTGTTTCAGAAGGAAGTAATCCACCATGCCTTCATGACCGTGCTGGATGGCGTACATGAATCCCGTCCAGGAATAGGTGTCAACTTGATGGACATTCACCCGTTTTTCCTCAATGAGGCGCATGACCGTGGCGATATCGCCCCTGCGGGCGGCTTCAAAATAATGGATTTCAGGCGCGGCATAAGCGGCGGCCACGTTATGGCTTTGCGGCTGCGCCTGCGGCGCGGCGCAAGCGCTTGCGGTCAGCGCGAACAGGAATAACAGGTATTTTATGTCTGATAAGCGCATGAAAAAAGAACTCTCCCGAATGAATTCGTTCATCAACAGAGTTATAGATTCCCTATCATGCCCTGAAAACGAATTCAACTGCCGCATCATCAAGGATTATACTTGTGCCTGCCGCCTGTTTTCCTGTATAAGAAGCATGGTGAACCCTTAAGGCTCGGGCGATACAAGGGGGGGGCTTGTGACGGAATTACTGGATTATATCAGTACGTGGTCGATTCTGAAGTGGGTGATTCTTGTTCTGGTTGCCGGATTTATCGGTCAGTTCGGAAGAATGCTGGCCGAGGCGGTGATCGCAAAAATGAGACGACGGCGGGAACTAACGCATCAATCCGGGAATGACCCATCAGCCGCAGTGAAAACGGTTTTGTCCGATGATGCAGAAAGACCCGCCCCGCCTGCCGTTTCCGGAGAAACGTCCGACAAAAAAAGGATCAAAGCACTGGCCAAGGTCAGAAAGAAAGAAGCGAAAAACACATGAAGATCCGTCATTCCGGCGGGCGATCTGCTTCAACGCGGTTGCGGCCGTTTTGTTTGGCGCGGTAAAGGGCGTCATCGGCTGCTTTGATCAGGGTTTCCGCGTCCGTCAGTTTCTCCGACCAGGAGGCCACACCAAAGCTTGCCGTGACTTCCCGCGGCGGCTTGCCCGCAAAGATACGGGATGCGATGGACAGGCGCAGCCGTTCGGCCAGATCAACCGCCGCTTCCATCTTTGTATCCGGCATGATAATCAGAAATTCTTCTCCTCCGACCCGCCCGAATAAATCCGCGGCCCGGATTTCAAGGGAAACCGTCCGGGCAATGTCTTGCAGCACCCGGTCCCCTTCCATATGGCCATAAAGGTCATTGA
>CAZDYR010000122.1:0-7132 GCA_964509625.1 uncultured Smithella sp.
TTACCTGGATACATTAATTAAAAGCAAACAATTTCATTTTAAGCATCTGCAAATCGCCGATATCGACAACGAACCGATGGTAAAAATTTTTTCCCAATCCATTCTGGAGCAGGAAACATGTCTTTTTGCCGATCGGGTTTCCGGCGGTGATGAATATTGTACTTTATTGCACCGGCAGATTCTCGCCGCCCTGCGGAATAAGCAGCCTTTTCCGATTGTTCGTTTTGCCGACGGCGAATACGCGTTTTACAAACCTTCTTTAAACTGCAACGGCCTTTACAAACAGGCGGAATCCATCCGGGCCATCCGCCAGGTGATGCCACAGCATGTGGAAGCCATGATCCATGTCGCCCGCCACGGCCTTCTGGCCCCTCTTATTTTTCCGGGCAACACCCACAAAAAACCGGAGGGGGTTCTGTCTTTCTTCAGGAAAAAACCGGAAACTTCCGCGGCGGATTTCCTTGATTTGCTCGCTCAAAACGATATTCACCTCACACCCGATAATTATCTGCCTTTTTATGTTTTATACGCCTATTTGACATCCGATCCCTTCGCCGCCGCCATGAACGGGAAAAAGATCTGCATCCTCAACTCCGAATATCAGGAAGCATCATGCCGCAACTGGTTTTCAGCGCGATCCAGTTCTCCCCATCTGCACCATGTCTCCGTACCGGCCGAGTATGTCGCCACGCGCTGGGCGGACATCCGCCGCGATGTATTGTCGCAAATCCCCCGGGATACCGATTTATGTCTGGTCGGCGCCGGCGTCGGAGCGCTGCTGGTCTGCTCGGATGCCGCAAAAGAATTTTCCATCCCGGCTATTGACGCCGGTCATGTTATCAACATGATGAATGAGCAGGTGTATAAGTCGGGAGCGATCCGGCTATACACCATAAGGAAGACAGCATGATCGTGCCCGGGAAGAAATATCGTGCACGTTTTCGACTCTGGAAAAATCAGCTCCGGCTGGAGCGCGAACATAAATACTATCTGAGAAAATATCAGCAACTCGGCCTGACTCTGCCGGATGATGACGGCTTGAGGTCCGAACTGCAAACGGTTTTCCCGAATCTTCAGGCTAAACCCAAAGGGCAGCTCAACATCATCGCGATCTACCACCATTACAACTGGGAAAATTACTCACTCAAACCGGCGCTGGAAAAATTCGGCACCGTCCGTCTCTATGACTGGTTTGATGAATTCAATCACGATGAGAGAAACTGGCGGCGCTCCGGAAAATTTCAGATGAACAAAGCCCTGGTGGAAAAGATAAATTCCTGGATGACACAAAGCCCGGCCGATGTCATTTTCATGTATGTATCCGGCATTCTGGTTGAACCTGAAACACTTGCCGCCCTTCGCAAGCTCGGTGTGCCCCTGGTTAATCTCGCGCTCAATGATAAGGAACATTTCGTCAGTAAAATCAGGGGCGGGCGCGCTTTTGGCGCCAGAGACATCTGCCGTTACTTTGATTTATGCTGGACCAGCACCCAGGACGCGCTCGTCAAATATCGCGTGGAAGGCGCGCGTCCGATTTACCTGCCGGAAGGAGCAAACCCTGAAATCCACAAGCCCTGTGATCTGGAAAAAACGATTGACGTTTCGTTTGTCGGCCAGTGTTACGGAAACCGCGCTGCGGTGATCAGTGAGTTGTCCCGGCGCGGTATTCAGGTGGAAGCATTCGGCCACGGCTGGCCCAATGGCCCGCTGGTGATTGAAGACATGGTGAAGCTTTATTCCCGCAGTAAAATCAACCTGGGATTCGGAGGCGTGGCGGGACACAAGGAGACTTTCTGCCTGAAAGGCCGGGATTTTGAAATTCCGATGAGCGGCGGACTTTACCTGACGGAAGACCATCCCGAACTCAGAAGCGCCTTTCGCCCCGGTGAAGAAATATTGACCTACCGCGACATTGATGATCTCGCTAAAAAGATTCACCATTATCTTGAACATCCCGAGGAAGCGGATGCCATCAGACAAAGGGGGCATGCGCGCGCCATCAAAGATCATGCCTGGGAAACCCGCTTTGAAAAAGTGTTCCAAATCCTGGGCGTCCTGCGATAGTATAATGTTTATTTCATACTTCGACAGCCTGCCGCGAGGCGGTCGATTATCGTATTGTGTTCAACCGCAAATTTGTTTATGATGCCGACCCGATACATCTCACGGATTGAATAATCCCCCGCGGGCAGCACCAGACCGAACAGGCAGACACTGTGCGCCGCCGAGGACAAAACGAATGGATTTTTACACACTCAAGTTTCTAAAATTTGCAATCATCGTCCTCGCTTTGTTTTTTCTGGCACCGGCGCGTTTTCGCTGGATCATCCTGCTGGCGGCAAGCTACTATTTTTACGGCACCTTCAAATTATTCTACCTGGCCGTTATCATTTTCTGCACATTACTGACCTACCTGACCGCCCTGGCAATGGACCGGGAGCCCCTGGCGCAAAAACGAAAACGCTATCTGGTTTTGGGGCTGACGGCCAATCTCGGCGTTCTGTTCATTTTTAAATATTTTGACTTTCTGGATGCTTCACTCCAGCAACTGCTTGGCATGGGCGGTGTCTCCTACGGCGGCCACGCTCTGAAGCTGCTCATTCCGGTAGGCATTTCATTTTACATTTTTCAGATTGTCAGCTACCTGGTGGACGTCTATCGCAGAGATGCCGCGGCTGAAAGGAACGTCGGTATTTTTGCCCTGTACGTTGCTTTTTTTCCGAAGTTGCTTGCCGGGCCTATCGAAAGGGCCGGACGGCTCATTCCTCAACTCCATGAAAAAAGCCGGTTTGATGCCGGGCGCTTTACGAACGGCCTTAAACTTGTCTGCTGGGGACTTTTTAAAAAAATGGTCATCGCGGACAGGCTGGCCGTTTTTGTCAATGTTGTTTACGCCGATCCGCAGGCGCATACGGGCGTCAGCCTGGTTTTAGCCGTCATTTTCTATAGTTTTCAGATTTACTGCGATTTCTCCGGCTACACAGACATCGCCATCGGCCTGGCCCAGATGTTCGGTTTGAATCTGTCGGATAATTTCAACCGTCCGTACACCGCGACGTCTGTGGCGGATTTCTGGCGACGCTGGCATATCTCCCTGTCCTCCTGGCTCAGAGATTATCTTTACATCCCGCTGGGCGGCAGCCGCGTCCGGGTGCCCCGGCACTATCTGAATTATCTGCTCGTCTTTCTGGTATGCGGTATCTGGCACGGCGCGAACTGGACTTTTGTCGCCTGGGGCCTGATCCACGGACTATATCTGGTTTGCGGCAGAGCCACCTTAAACCTGAGAGCCAAAGGGACGGCGGCCATTGGACTGAATAAAATGCCGCAACTTCATCGACGCATTCGGGTTCTGTTTACCTTCGCGCTTATATCGCTGGCCTGGATTTTTTTTCGGGTGGAAACTCTCGCGGACGCGTATTACATCATCTCGCATCTGCACACGGGATGGGATAACCTTTTGAACAGTAAGTTTCTGGATTCGGCGATTTTTCTTACCCGGTCAAAACTTGATCTGATTATCGCGCTGGCGTCTCTGGTTTTTCTCGGTCTTGTCCATCGGATGGAGAGGCACGAAAATATGCGGCGTTTTCTGTCAGACAAACCGGCGGGGCTGAGATTCGCGTTTTACTATATTATCGTGGCGGGTATTCTGCTTTTGAGTCTGCCCGATATGACCAATTTTATCTATTTCCAATTTTGAAAGACGACATGAAAAATTACGGTTTAAAATATGTTGTCATCCTTCTGCCCTTTCTAGCCGCATTTTGGGTCGAACTGTTTTTGCTGCCCATCGACTTTTTCACTTTCCGTCCCTGGGAAACACTGGTTGTGCAGGACTCATACAACATTCTGGAAGGCCCCTTCTATCCGAATATGACCCTTGTCAAGACGGAGGAAGGCGGCGATCTGAAGCCACCTTCGGCCTGCGCGGTCATCAAAAAAGACCTGGTCTGGCAGACGGACGCTTACGGATACCGCAAAGCCGCATCATCCGCGCACCCATACCCGGTTATCCTCATCGGTGATTCAAACGCGGCGGGCTCGGGTCTTTCGCAATCCCACCTGCTTTCGGAGGTATTGGAAAAAAGCCTGGGCAAAAGCGTCTATCCCCTGGCGCCCGCCCACGCTAAAAACATCTTCAGGCACGGGCTTCTGAAACAGCACAAACCCGAGGTGGTCATTCTGGAGGCCATTGAACGGCATATTTTACCGGGCCACTTTCCCATACCTTCCAAGGCTGATTTCCAAAGTCTCTCCCTGCGGGACAAGATCATCTGGACTGTTCGCCTGAATCCGGTCGTCCAATCGGCCGCCATCAAACTGGACCGTGTTTTTAAAGCCAACATGATTCATTATGTAAAGGCCAGAATCAACTCCCGGCAGGCCCATACCGCGGGCAATGCAGCCGGGAGCTCCTGCCCCATGCTCTTTCTTCAGGGAGCCTCCGCCAACAGGGAAATTCCGGACATTGTACTCCATAAAACCGTCCATGACATCAGGCGCCTGAGCGATTTTTTTACCGGCAAGGGTATCCGCTTTGTTTTTCTTCCCATCCCCAACAAGGAAAATATTTATCATCAGTACCTGGGCACTCCCAAACCGGTGTTTCTGCAAAAGCTCATCCTGGAACTGCGGCAGGCAGGCGTTGAAGTGGCGGATACGCAGAAGGCTTTCGACGAGATCACCGCCCGGACATCCCGGCCGCTGTATCATCGCGACGACACGCACTGGAATCCCGCGGGTGTTGAGGCGGCCTCCCGGCTTGTGGAAGATATTTTACGCAGGCCCTCACCGCATCCCATTATGAAAAGATAGGTTTGCGTTCTTCAAAAGACTCATTGTCACAAGCGGTCAAAATGGGGCAAACCTTGCAAACCCGTCCGGATTAGGATATAGGGTCTTCCCATCGGCCGTCCAGCAGACGCTGCTCATTTCGGTTAAACAAACGAAAGGCCGTTAATATTTCAATAAACAAATTTGGAACACGGTATGCTTTTCAATTCTTACGCTTTTATTCTGATCTTTTTACCCCTGGTTGCCGCGGGCTACTTTTTGCTTCATAAGTATTTGCAGGCAAAGTGGGCCAATCTTTTTCTGATCGCCGCATCCCTTAGTTTCATGTCTTTCTGGAATGTGAATTTTGCGCTGGTCTTGATGTTTTCCGTCTTGTTTAATTATGCGTGCGGGTCGGCTCTTTCCATTGCGGCGGATAAAGACGCGAAAAGTAAAAAACCGATTTTTATCGCCGCCGTTATCGTCAACATCCTGTTTCTGGGCTTTTTTAAATACAGCAATTTTTTTCTCGAGAATATCAACGCCGTTTTCGCGACAGAGATTCAAATGCTGCGCCTTTTACTGCCGATCGGGATCAGTTTTTACACCTTCATGCAGATTGCCTGGCTGACGGATATCTACCGCCGGGGGGGGTATCGATATGATTTTATCAGCTATTGCCTCTACATCACATTTTTCCCTTATGTGATGTCCGGCCCCATCGCTTATCACACAGAAATCATCCCTCAGCTTAAGTCAAAAACCATCGGGATATTTAACGTTTCCAACGTGTGCCGGGGACTTTTTATTTTTTCCATGGGTCTTTTTAAAAAAGCCGCTATCGCCGACACGCTGGCCATTATCGTTAACGGGGGCTATGACGCTTCCTCCATGCTGACATTCACCGAAGCCTGGCTGACCAGCCTTTCTTTCACCATGCAGCTTTATTTTGATTTCAGCGGCTATACCGACATGGCCATCGGCGCCGCCCTTGTGTTCAATGTCCGCCTGCCGATGAATTTCAACTCTCCTTATAAAGCGCTGAACATCAAAGACTTCTGGCAACGCTGGCACATCACGTTATCCCGTTTTCTCCTCAACTATGTCTATATACCGCTGGGCGGCAACCGCAAGGGAGAGGCCCGGACACTCATCAACATCCTGCTGCTTTTTCTGATTTGCGGACTGTGGCACGGAGCTTCCTGGACCTTTGTTTTCTGGGGCTTCATAACCGGCGTGGCTTCGATTATTTATCGCCTGTGGACAAAAACAGGCCTGCGATTACCCAAAGCGATCGCCTGGCTGATCTATTTTAATTTTTTCAATTTATCCGTCGTTTTCTTCCGGGCTCAAACCTGGCAGGATGCGCTGAAAGTATTGAAAGGTATGGCCGGGCTCAATGGCATCATCGTGTCACCCAATCTTGCCGCCAGTCCTTTCTGGCAGAATTTGACGGCTGTCGGCGTCCGGTTTGGCGCCTGGCGTGAGAACCTTCCGGCAACAGACACCTTTGTTTATTTCCTCTGCATACTTTTGATACCTTTTATCCTGCTCACCAGAAATTCCAACGAACTTCTGGAAAAATTTTCGCCAAACTGGAAAAATGCGCTGGCGGTAAGCCTGATGATGGTTGCGGGATTGCTTTTGTTAAACCAGACCAGCTCGTTTTTATATTTTAACTTTTAGGCGGATCAAGAGTTATGAATTATTGGAAATGGTTGATTACAACGCTATCTTTAATGCTGATTTTCGCGCTGATTGTCATTGCCGTTAATTTTTGCGTGGATCACCACGCGATTCGATTGAGCCTGTTTTCCGGCAAAGGGGCAATCCAGCAAACGGCTTATCCGGACGGCATCAACCAGCATATCTTCAACCCGGAGATTATCTTCCGGAATCCTGAGAAATTTAATTCGCTTCTTTTTGGATCATCCCGATCCGCCCAGATCGACGTAGCCAAGATTTCATCTGATAAATTCTATAATATGTCCTATTCGCTGGGGCTGCCCGTTCAGCACCTGGCCATCCTTAAAGCGCTTTTAAAAAGAGGTACGAGGCTCAAAACGGTCGTGATCGGATTGGATGAAATTGGCTTCAGCCCTCCCGCCGTAGCCCTTGAAAAACACCTTATCAGAATCATGCATCCGGACGCCGGAGGCCCGGGCCGCCTGGAGATTTTCGGCACCTATTTTTTTCGCAAACCCGACCTGAAGGAATTGAGCCGGTGGAAAGAAAGAGTAATTCTTGGCAAAACAAAAGGCATGTTCATCATCAGCAGTCAGGGTGTTAACCTGGGATGGATCGATAAAGATCAATGGATTGCCCAAACGGGAAAGCCGGTTTTCAACTATACCGT
>CAZDYR010000123.1:0-7098 GCA_964509625.1 uncultured Smithella sp.
GCGATTATTTTCCACCTCGATTTCCAGCCCGCAGTTTTGCGCGCACAGGACACAGCCGGTTTTGTGTATCGTTCCCATGATGGCTCCTTTTCTCCGGCATCCCATCCGGAGGTCTGATGCGCTTTATCCGCGCGGAGCGGACAAACGCAGGGTTGAAATAATGCTGTGCAGATTACGCGTTTGCTCTTCGGTTAAAACCTGAAGAAACTCCTGATTGGCCTCGGCGATGACACGGGTTGCCTCTTGGGCCAGCGGTTTTCCTTTTTTGGTGAGATGAATGCGGATAGAGCGTCGGTCGTCGGGATTGCCCTTGCGCTCGACAAATCCGGCGGCTTCCAGACGATCCAGAATGCCGGTAAGGGTGGCGCTGTCTAGCTCCGCCCGCTTGCCCAGTTCGCTCGATGTAATCTGATCTTCCTGATCAAGAAAACCCAGGATCATGGCCTGAACGGAGGTGAGATTGAGTTCAGAAACCTTCTGTGAGAGAAAGCGGCTGCCCAGTTGATAGGCTTTGGCAAACTGAAAGAAAATACAATCGTTTTTCTGCATAAGGCCCTTACGTCATACTTGTATGCAATTTACTTGTGTGCAAGCATAAATAAAAAGAATTATCCTGTCAATTACTTTTTCATCTTTCTCATCAGGTTGGCCACGGTCAGCTCCAGCATGAGTTCCCGTCCGATAGCCATATTGGGCGCGAAATTGCGGATAAAATCGATTTCTTCATCCGTCGGATGCGGCGTTTCGGACAGATCATCGGCAACTTTCAAGTCCCACGGTACGTCTTTTTTAACATCTTCCAATTTCACTTTAGGATGGATCTGTGCGAGGTAAATTTCTTTTGTGACCGCATCGAATCGGAAAAGTCCCTTGGTGGTCAGCAACATCGAAGGGCCTGAACCTTTCGGGAATAAACCGGATTTTTCGCGGCTGTCCCCGCCGTCGAGGTATCCGGGCGATGTCAGGTAGTCGAGCTGTCCAACAAAGTTGCCGCCAAGCATGGTCAGAACCGTTCTTTTGGCATAGGACATGAAATCGGCAGCTCCGCCCGAACCCGGAAGGCGCATGGCCGGTTTGTCATAGTCACCGATGCAGGTGGTGTTGACATTACCGAATTTATCAATCTGGCCCACTCCCAGGAAACACACATCCACAAATCCCCGATAGGTCATCGTGAAGGCGGAAAACAAATCCGTGGCGTAGGAAAAGCCGCGGCAGGCGTGCGCGTCGGCAATGTGATTTAAAGGAAGCAGAGGTTCAAAATCAATAATGCCGGATTCCATCATCAAGGTCGCGTGCGGCGCGTAGAGTGTCTTGGCCAGGGCGCCTGCCGTGGTGGGAAGTCCCACGCCCAGAATGACGTTTTCATGATCGTGAATTTCCTTGGCGACGGCGATGATCAGCAGTTCCTGAAGGGTATAAGGCTTATTCATAAAATTTCCCCCTTTCTTTCAGGATCGCTTCCATTTCGGGCAGGGTGAGACCTGTGAAAATTTCCCGGCCCTCGCGGTCCCAGCGGGACGTGAACGCCGCGCCGTAATTAGCCGGCGCCGAATAATAGGGTTTGGCCTTGATGCTGTTGAGCGCGTTGATTCCGAACTTACCGATATACCGGTCGATATAGGCGGCCCGGTTTTCACAGCCGTATACCCATTCGTCCATCCAGGCTTTCAGTCCGTCGGCCGTCGAGTCGGCCATCAGGAAGAGGCCGTACATGGCGGAATCGACGTTGTAGTATCCCAGGACTTCGGTAAAATGAGCTCCCCAGGGCACTTCCACCACGGCGTTGACGCGGTAGGCGGGGATGATGGTCAGGTGGGGGCTGGACTGGATAATGTCGTGTTCAACGATCTCCTCGCAGGAAACAATAATCCTTTTACTGGCCAGCGCGGCAGCCGCCACAGAGCCCATCGCACCCCAGTACTGGGCGTTGCCGAACTTGTCGGCACGCTGCACGTGGACAATGCACACGTCGGGGTTGGCCGCCGGAACGGTCAGAATTTTTTTGCCGGTGTAAGGGCATTCGATGACGCGGAATTTATCCTCGCCCATGAAACCGCGCTTGCGGAAAAGGTCGGTGGCCATGACCCCTTCCAGTACGGGAATGAATGTCATGCCGTGCATGCCCGCGACCAGGCGGGCATTGTAGTCGAAGTTAGTATAGTCCTCCATCTGGATGGACCTCGCCTGCAGAGCTCGCTCGACGGCGGAACCGCCTTTTCTGCCCCCGGCCCTGAGAACATAGGTGGTCACCAGCCTGTCTATCAGGCCCGCGCCGACGAGCAGTTCCACATCAAAAATGCCGGATTGCGAGTAGAGCGTGAATCCACGTTTTTGCTGACGGATCACTTCAAACACCAGTTCGGAACAACTGCCGACGGTGTAATTGCCGATCACGAGTTGATCACCGTCGTGGACAAACCGGCTGATCGCTTCTTTTGCGCTCATGATTTTTCCATTTGTTTCGGCCATGCACTCCTCCTTCAATTATTCATATTGATCATTTCATCGGATATTTGTTCTGCAGGGCGAGCCTGCCGGGGATGCCCCTGCGGCCTCCGATTTCCGAACTGACCTGAGCAGCGGCCCAGGCGCCGAGGTCAAGCGACTGTTCGGCGCTCCAGCCGTTCACGATGCCATAGGTAACCCCGGCGTGAAAAACGTCGCCGCAGCCTGTCGTATCGATGGATTTTGCCGGATAAGCGTCTTTCTGAATGAACCGCCCGTTTATGAGGGCTGCGTAGCCTCGGGCGCCAAGCGTGACGCCCGCCAGCCGGACGCCCATATCGGCGAGTTTGACGCAGGTCTCCTGATGCGTTCGGGCAAACGCATTGGAAAAAACTTCTGACGTGATGACACAGTCGCTTAAGCGGGCGATGTCCAGCATGCCTTCGCGCAGGGTTCCCGCGTCCAGAATGACGGGGATGCCATTTGCTTTTGCCTTGCGGCAGGCGTAAAGCGACGCTTCGGGAAACAGTCCGTCGATATGAAGCGCCGCGCTTTTTAAAAGGATGTCGGTATTGATTTCTTTCGGTTGAAGCGGTTCTCCCGTGGGGCGCCGCCAGAAGATCGTCCGGCGGGCAAGGGAGGGTTCGCTGACAATAAAGGCAAACTGGGATTGCTTGTGACGACGCACCTTCACCCCGGACGTATCAATGTTTTCGGCGGAAAAAAAAGCCCGGATCTGCTCGCCGAAGCCGTCGTCTCCCACGACGCCGGCGATGTGGACGTTCATTCCCCATCGATGGAGCGCGACAAGCGCCGAGGCCGCGGGGCCGCCGCCCTGGATCTCCAGGTCGGTGAATTCGCATTTGACATCCGGCGGAGGATAAGAGGAAATCAGGCCGATATAATCGAGTGAACACTGGCCGATACCGAAGACAAGGGGCGTTTTATTCACGGCGCTGTCCTTTCCTTGAGCACCTTCAATCCCGCTTAAGCGAGACAAGTGTTGATCCTCCGCAGCTTGCAGCGATATCATGATATCCCTTGCATGCCTCGACTGCTTGTTTCATGGCAATTGATTATCACGCCGGGAGAAAAATGTGAAAATAAAAAAAACAGATAGCAAAAGGGAGCCGTCATGTCCGTCCGCGGAAGAAATATCCTTAGCCTTGGCGTCCATCATAGCCTCGATACCGCCGCAGTCCTTTTAAACTCATTGACATGTGCAGGCGACATCCCTATAGTTGTGATAAAGTCAGGTATTGCAAAGCGATTCGCGTTTGTGCGTTCAGAAAAGCGTCATTCCGGAGGAGTCAAGGCGACATGAAGATCATTCTGATGTCCATGCCGGACGTGGTTCCTATTATTATGCATGAAAGAGCGTTTCACATGCCCAATTGCGGCATTGCCAGCCTCGGCGCAAATATTGACGAAGGGCATGAGGTTTATATTGTCGATCTGATCCGGAAACGCGGGAGCTTGACCCGGTATTTAAAACGGATTCTTCTGAAAGTTCGCCCGCAGCTGGTCGGCCTTTCCGCCATGGCCTGGCAGTATGAGACCTGCGTCGGGATTATCCGCTTGATTAAGACACTCCTGCCCGAAGTGAAAATCGTCATAGGCGGATACCATGCCACTCTGATGCATGAAGAGATTGCCGCCTCTCCCGAGGCCGGCCTGATTGACTTCATGATCCGCGGAGAAGGTGAAGAATCCTTTCGCCGTCTGGTCAATGCCCTGGACGGAAAAGACCGTTTGGAAAATATTCCCTC
Organism: uncultured Smithella sp.; assembly: GCA_964509625.1. Taxonomy (GTDB): domain Bacteria; phylum Desulfobacterota; class Syntrophia; order Syntrophales; family Smithellaceae; genus UBA8904. The sequence goes on from CAZDYR010000123.1 coordinate 4,218, forward strand.
CCTGTCTTATCGTGAAGGCAGGCGGTTTGTCCACAATCCCGTGGGGGAGCTTCTGGATCTTTCCAGTCTGAAAATCCCTATACGGGATAAACGCCGTTTGACGTCGGGATATCATGTGATCACATCAAAAGTTGAAGTCATGGAGACATCGCGGGGCTGCACCCGGAGCTGTTCCTTTTGCAGTATGCATCACATGTATGGACGGACTTTCCGGACGTTTCCCCTGGAGAGAATCCTGGCCGATATCGATGACATCTATTACAAGCGCAAAACGCGGCTGATTTTCATCGCGGATGATAATTTTGTGCTGGATCCTGAAAGGGTCATTAAAATCTGTGACGCGATTATCGCCCGCAATTACCGTGGATTGAAACTGAACATTCAGGCCGATTCTGTTTCCATCTCCCGGCATGAAGAGATGGTGCGGAAAATGTCACACGCGGGCATGAAAACGATTTTCCTGGGCATTGAAAGTGTTTCCGGAAAAAATCTGACAGCATCCTTCAAGGGCAACATCGTGGAAGCCTCCCGCAAGGCCGTTAGGCTGTGCCATCAATACGGTATTCTGGTGATTGCCGGGCTCATCTTCGGCTTTCCGGACGATGATGAGGAGGATATTATTGCCAATTATGAGTTTTTGAAGTCGCTGGACGCGGACATTCCCTACTGCCAGATTCTCACCCCTTACCCGAAAACCGTCATGCGCAGTCAGCTTCTGGATCAGGGACTAGTCACCAATGTTCATGATTATAAATGGTACAACGGCATGTGGGCGAATGTGAAAACCAGGCACCTCGACACTGAAACGCTGCAATATATGGTCTGGCTGCACCGCCGGAAGATTTTCGGCTGGTGGGAGCCATCCGGCCTTGTCAAAAGACAGAAGGCTTTCTGGCTGCCTGTCTGGACGCATGTGCTGCGGCCGTTAATGAAAGTATTTATCGGTCGCCGCCAGGAAAAGATGGGGTGGAACAGGTGCTACCGACTGGATATGGAACACCTGGCCGGTATGAATATGTTTAAGGATCTGACTTATAGCGAGATTAAAGGGATTATGGGCAACCGCCAGGAATAGGAATAAACTGATTATGTCAGCGATCTCCCGCTTTGGAAGTGAGCGTCACAGAGACTTGAAGGGTCTGATCCTTTGTCATCCCGAATCACCCGGTTGACAAAATGGCCTATCACTGGTAGACGAAAAAAAGTTTCGGGGTGGCAGGGCATACTCCCTGTCTGAGATGATACCCATTGAACCTGATCCGGGTAATGCCGGCGGAGGGAGAATAGAGACTTCATGTTGAACCCTTTCTCTCTTAAGGCGAAAGGGTTTTTTTATCTAAATCAAAACACAGGAGTTCCGGCAATGAAAATCACAGCAGCTGATATTTTCAAATCGATTCAGGATATTCGGGCATCGGGCCCGCTCGTCCATAATGTTACCAATTACGTGGTGATGAACAACACGGCCAACGCGCTTCTGGCCATTGGCGCGTCGCCGGTGATGATTCACGCCGAGGAAGAAGTGGAAGATATGGCGGCGATGGCTTCCGCCCTGGTCATCAACATCGGCACGATCAGCGCTCCCTGGGTGCGCGGGATGTTTAAAGCTTTGGCCAAAGCCGGTGAAAAAGGCGTTCCCGTCGTGATCGATCCGGTCGGGGCGGGGGCAACTCCTTACCGGACAAAGATGATTCACGAGTTGATCAATGCAGAGCAGCCGACCATTATCCGGGGTAATGCCTCCGAAATTATGGCGCTCACAGACGACCGTCTGAAAACCAAAGGCGTTGACAGCACGGCCGCGTCCAACGAGGCGCTTCAGGCCGCGAGGCATATCAGTCAAGACAGGCGTTGCGCCGTCTGCATCAGCGGTGCAGTGGACTATATCGTTTTTGAAAACAGGGTGGTGAAGATCGCCAACGGTCATCCGATGATGACGAAAGTAACGGGATTGGGCTGCACGGCCAGTGCCCTTTGCGGTGCTTTTGCCGCCGTGGAAAAAGATCCATTGACGGCGACGGTTAAAGCCATGGCAGTCATGGGCGTTGCCGGGGAAATGGCCGCCGGACTGTCTGCGGGGCCCGGTTCCCTGCAAGTGCATTTTCTGGATATTCTGTATCGGCTAACGAAAGAAGATCTGATCGGACATTTAAAAATAGAGGAGTAACCATGCGCGGTATTTATCTGGTAACGGATCGCGGCCTTTGTCTCAACCGACCCATACAGGATGTTGTCTTGCGAGCGGTAAGGGGCGGAGCTGCTTACGTGCAGTTGCGGGAAAAGGACATCACCACGCGCCTTTTCGTGGAAGAGGGCAGGGCGATAAAGAAAATACTGGAACCGTACGGGGTCCCCTTGATCATTAACGACCGGATTGATGTAGCGCTGGCCTGCGGCGCGGACGGTGTGCATATCGGCCAGGAAGATATGCCTTACGAAACAGCCCGGAAACTGATGGGGGAAAGGGCCATGATTGGTCTTTCGGTGGAAACATGGGAAGACGTTGAAGCTGCCCAAAAGCTGGATGTGGATTATATCGGCGTCAGTCCCGTGTTTGCAACGCCGACCAAAACGGATACGAAAGAACCCTGGGGGCTTCATGGTCTCAGAAAAATCAAAGTGTTCAGCCGCCATCCCCTGGTCGCTATCGGCGGGATCAATAAATCCAATGCCGGGGCTGTGGTGGAAGCCGGCGCCGATTGTCTGGCCGTTGTCTCGGCAATCTGTTCATCCGATGATCCAATGACCGCAACGATGCGGCTTAAGAACATCATGGACAACGTGATCAGAAAAGGACATCAGAAGGAAAGTTTGACTGCCGGATGATTATCTCAGTTTATCGACATCACCCGATTCGGCGATTTTTTCGCGGAGGATAACC
>CAZDYR010000124.1:0-7069 GCA_964509625.1 uncultured Smithella sp.
GAATTACTTTAATAGCTTAGCCTGCCGGCGCTGTGTGCCTGGTGAAGCTTCGATGCAGGCCCAAAAGGATTTTCTTTTCTTTATGTATTTATTCTTCCAGGCATTTTTCAGAAAATTCATTGAAATAATGTTTGGTTGTTATTGTAAGACACACACTTCAAATTATAAACTAAAGCTTCTATGTTTCCGGCCGATATCTGTTTTAACTGCATGAATTGAATTCTGTGCCGGGCCCTTTTGCTCCTCAAAATCGATTCTGTCTGTTCAAAAAGTATTTTAACGTTGGTATAATAAAACGGATTGGTGACATGTCGTTAATATCATTAATGAACGGCTCATGTACCCCGATAAAAAGGAGATTGTATGAATAAGCGGTCTTTGCAATTTAAAATGATGATGGTTGGATTACTTGCCGTGCTGGTTCCCCTGCTGGTGGTCGGCGGTTTTTCCATTTATAAATCAATGAGCGCGCTGGAAGATGTGGCAAAGTCACAGTCGATGGAGATGGCGAAAGGCTTGGCTCACATGGCCAATCTGGCTGTGCAGGAGGAAATGAAAATTGTTGTCCAGACGGCGCAACGCAGTTATGTGGTAGAAGGCGCCACCAAGTACAAGGAGGGTGTCACATCGGGGCCGGAAATCGTTAAATTGACGGAAGAAATACAGGATTTGATTAAGAAAAGCGGCGGTGATTATGAAGCTATTTTCGTTGCCGGCCTTGACGGAAAGCTTATTTCCTCGGAGGGGACCGTTCTGGATATTTCAGAAAGGGATTACTTCAAAACAGCAAAAGAGGGGAAAGTGAATGTCGGTTCCGTGACCAAGTCCAAAAGCAGCGGCAACACGATCATGCCTTTTGCCGCGCCGGTTTATTCGAAATCGGGCGAAATCATCGGTGTGATGGTATCTGTCCTGAACATTAAATTCATGGCGGATAAAATAGCCGCCACCAAACTGGGTAAAACCGGTTACGCCTACATCATTAATAAAAGCGGTGTGATCATCGCCCATCCTAAAGAAGATTTCATTCTGACAATGAATCTGAGTGAACAGGAGGGCATGAAGGAAATTGTTGCACTGATGACAAAGGGCGAAACGAGTGCCGACGATTATGTTTTCAAGGGTGTCAAAAAAGTCGCGGGCTTCGCTCCCGTGCCGCTTACAGGCTGGAGTGTCTGCATGACCCAGGATTACAGTGAGTTTATGGGGCCGGCCTACGGTCTCATGGCCTTTATCGTTATCATTGCGCTTATCTTCATGGGCATTACCGTGGCGGGTGTGTTTTTCTTCGCACGGAGCATCGCGCTGCCGATCGGCCGTGTCGCCAATGATCTCGATGACGCCTCCGAGCAGGTGGCGGCCGCGTCATCACAGGTGGCGCAGGCGAGCCAGAGTCTTGCCGAGGGATCATCGGAGCAGGCCTCGGCTTTGGAGGAAACGTCTTCGTCTCTGGAAGAGATGTCCTCGATGACGAAACAAAATGCCGACAATGCGGCCCAGGCCAAAGCCCTGATGGGTGAGGCCCGGAAAATTGTGGATAAAGTGGACGGACAGATGAAGAATATGGTGGCGTCCATTCAGGAAGTGACCCGGTCCAGTGAAGAGACGGGGAAAATCATCAAGACGATCGATGAAATTGCTTTTCAGACGAATCTGCTGGCGCTCAACGCCGCCGTGGAAGCGGCGCGCGCGGGTGAAGCCGGCGCCGGATTTGCGGTGGTGGCGGATGAAGTGCGCAATCTGGCGCTGCGGGCGGCCGAGTCGGCCAAAAACACATCCAGTCTGATTGAGAACACGATTGTGACGGTAAAAAACAGCCGTGATCTGACGGAGCAGACACAGAACGCGTTTAAGGAAAATATGGAAATCACCAACAAGGTAGGACAGCTGGTTGATGAGATTGCCGCGGCGTCTCATGAGCAGGCTCAAGGCATCGGTCAGATCGGCAAAGCCGTGGCGGAAATGGACAAGGTTGTGCAGAGTACGGCGGCGAGCGCCGAAGAGTCCGCGAGCGCCTCGGAGGAAATGAACGCCCAGGCCATGCAGATGAAGAAGAACGTGAAACAAATGGTGACCATCATCGACGGAGAAAGCGACGCCGGCACCGAGGCTGTGACCGTATCCTCTTCTCAGACAGCCAGGAAGGCAACGCCGGTTGTCCATAAAACAGAAAGAAAAGGCGCAAGAAAATTATTGTCCGCCGGGCCCGTGGTTTCGAAAAAAGATAAACGGGTCACGCCGGAGGAAGTCATTCCTTTCGATAAAGACGGGTTTAAAGATTTCTAATAAGATCCATCGGGAGGCGGGAAAATGCCCCGCTTCTCCTACAATGATCAAGAGAGGGGCACAAAATGCGAGCAACAGCAGATTTGAAAGAAGACGATATTATCGATAAGCGAGTCGGCCGGGGAGGAAAATACCTGACTTTTTCACTGGCGGGAGAGGAATATGGGATCGGGATTCTCAAGGTAAAAGAGATCATCGGCTTGATGCCGATTACGCCGGTGCCGCAAACGCCGGAACATATCAAAGGCGTGATTAATCTGCGCGGCAAGGTGATCCCCGTTGTGGATCTGCGCCTGAAGTTCGGTATGGCGCCGGCTCAATCCACCGAGCGGACATGCATCATCGTGGTGGAAATAGTTTCGGGCGGCAATAAAATTTCCATGGGCATTGTTGTAGATTCCGTGTCGGAAGTGCTGAACATCCGGGCCGCGGAGATTGAGGACACGCCGAATTTCGGATCAAAGCTGAACACGACTTATATTCTCGGTATGGCCAAGGCCGGTCAGGGTGTAAAAATCCTTCTGGACATTGATAAGGTCATGAGTGACGACGAAATCAATCAAATGGCTGCCGGGGCGTTTTAAGACCGATAATCCGCAGCGGTTTGCAGCCGCTGCGGATTTCTGTGCTGAAATAAATCATTTAGATTAATATTGTGTTCCCGCTGCACGGTTCGCCGCCGCAATAGCCTGATGCGCCAGGTCAATGGAATGTCCCAGTGTATTCAGGGTTTGATCGGGATTATGAAAGCCCATCGAGTTCTCGGCCGCGATAAAATCCCAGAGCCACTGGGCGTGGCGAACCAGCTCGCGCGCCTTGTCCAAATCGGCCTTATTCGCTTTGGTTGACGCGCCGGCCTTGCCGATCACGCCGTGCGCCCGGGCAATCGTCTGGCCCGCTATCCGCTGCAGTTGAAAAACATTGTTCTGTGTTGTTTTGACGCGCTCTAGGAGCCACTGCTCATCCTGCGTGTGGCAGGTGCGGCAGGAAGCCTGAATGTGCTTCATGGGCGATGTGACCCAGTGGGACGAATATTTTTGCCCGCCTTCGCGCATGTAGGGCATGTGGCAATCCGCGCAGGAAACGCCGGACTTGGCGTGGACACCTCCGCTGGCCAGTTCGTAATCAGGATGCTGGGCTTTGAGCATTTTCGCCTGCGAATCAGGATGCTGCCAATCCATGTCGAATCCGGAGGGAATTTCCCGGTAATAGTCGTACATCTCCTGCGGCTTCAAACCCTTGGCCCAGGGGAAAACCACACGTTTTGTCTCCGGCTCAAAATAATATTCCGCATGGCACTGGCCGCATACGTAACTGCGCATGTCTTTTCTTGAGGCTTTTGCAACATCGATCCCTTTGATTGCCATGGCTTCAATAAAGGCGGGATTGATGACGCGCAGCTTCATCGTTTTCGGATCATGGCAACTGGCGCAGACAATCGGATGCTTTATTTTCGGAAGCAGCTCGGCAAGCGGCGTTTTGGCGTAATTCCAGCCCATCTCTTTGTAAATATCGCGCAGGTTGGCTGTCTTACAGGTCATGCAGGAGCCGGGCGTGGCCGGGCCGATGCGTTTGGTTTCCTTTAAATCGTCCATCGCGTAAGGATGGCCGCGGTCTTCCGTATAATCTTTGCTGAACGCCATGCCTTTGAAGTTGATCAAAATCTCCGGCTCTTTGACGGATTTCTGCTCTTTTACCGAACCGCCAAAGCCTGTGGGGGATGGCGCCATTTCCCTGTTCTTGAGATAACTCTGGTATTCCGGCGGATAGTGTTTGCCCCATACGGCCGGATCATATTCAGTCTCGGGTATCACGGCCAGTTTCACGGTGTCCGGCGGTGCCAGAAAAAAAACGCGGATCAGAATGACGATCAGAATGATCAGCGCAATCCCCAGTAAAGCTTTCAGGAAAATATTTTTACTTTTCAACTTTAATCCCTCCATTGTCTTGTCCTCTGCCGTGAACCAGATAACGGTGACACGTGAGGCAGTCAGCGCCCCCCTGCGCCATCAGCGTGTTGACGATGGTTGATGCATGACATCGCGTGCAGTTGCCATTAACAATTTGACGGGCCTCGGCGGAAAGGCCGATGCCTGCCGGATAATCACGCGCTGTCTCATGAATCAGATCGTTGAAGCCGGCGCGGGTTTTATAGACAAGCTTGCCGGCGATATGGGTGTCCGGCAAATGACACTCCGTGCAGGTGAACTGGTGATGGTTGGATGCCTGCCACCGAGTGTGCACGAAATTCATGCTGTGGCATGAGCCGCAAAATCTCGCGTCGCCGGATTGATGATAAGCTCCGACGGCCGCAGCCATGACGATGATGCCGACAATCATGCCGGGAATAAGAAATTTTAAGATGGAAGGTTTGGTGGCGCGTTCAAGAAGCATAATATTTGCACCTTGTCCGTTTTTTTAATTCAATTGATGATCGCCCAGTATTTTAACTGATGACGGATTCTAAATGGTAATCCAAAACAAGTCAATGATAATTCGGTGATGTCTTGCGAAGGCAATCATGCCTTTAATCAATCGTTATATTTTTCAGCGCCCCATCGATATCCGGATATTGGAAGTAGAATCCGGCATCCAGAAGGCGGCGCGGAATCACGCGTTGGCCTTTGAGCAGGACGGAACCAAACTCTCCCAGGATCAGCTTGATCATAAACCCCGGAGCGGGCATAAAAGAAGGGCGGTGTAAAACTTTGCCGATGGCTTTGCCGAGATCTTTGTTGCGGACGGGTCGCGGAGAACAAAGATTCACCGCGCCCGATATTTCCTGATGCTTGAGCAGAAAGACAAATGCCTCCGCCAGGTCATGCATGTGGATCCAGGAAAACCATTGACGCCCGCTTCCCAGCGGACCGCCCAGAAAATATTTAAACAGCGGGAGCATCTGTCCCAGGGCGCCGCCGTTCTTTCCCAGAACAATGCCGAAGCGGGTGATGACCACGCGCGCACTCTTATCTTTTGCGAGCATGGCGTGGGCTTCCCAGTCGATCGCCAGACGCGCCAGAAAATCTCCGCCGGCGGGCGATGATTCCGTCAGCTCTTCATCTTCGTGAAATCCGTAGTAACCGACAGCGGATGTGCTGAAAAAAGTGATGTGCTTTGAATCATCCGGCAGGGCTTCAACCAGGTGTCGTGTCGTGTCGATACGGCTTGACCGCAGAATCTTTTTCTGCGCATCCGTCCAGCGGCTGAATATAGAGGCGCCGGCCAGATTGATGATGACGTCGTAATCACGGACAGCTTCCTGCCATTTACCTCTGTTATTCGGGTTGCCGGTGAGATAGGAGAGCCCGGGCGCTTTAAGTTCCTGTCCGGTCAGGGCCTGCGTGAGAATTGTGACATGATGGCCCTCTCCGGTCAGTCGCCGGGCCAGAAATGTTCCGACAAAACCCGTACCGCCTGTCATGAAGATCTTCATAAGTTCCGCCTCCTTTGCCGTAAAATAATCCTTCCGGTCTCTGGCAGGTCATCAGGAGTATGAAAATAATTTTACAGGGCCCCTGATGTCATTGGCCGTCGCCGATGAGCGGCAATACTTTATCCAAATGAAAATGGATCAGAAACTTTGAGCCGCTTTTCTGTTTACTTTCCACTTCGGAATGTTTCTTCCTCCGGATCTCCTGAATCAGGGGACTGTCTTTCTCTTCACGCACTTTGGTGATGTATAGTCTGCGGCCCTCATAATGTCCCGCTTCCTTGAAAAGATAAACGGCGTGAGGGTTGACCTGCAAATTGGCGTGTGTCAGCTTATCGGCGGCTATAAAAACAAGCGTTTCGTCGTCCATGAAGTGCGGCCTTCCATAGATGGCCGCGTTAACCTTGCCGTTTTGATCGGCCGTTGACAGGACGCCAAATCCGTCAGCGCTTTCAAAATAGTCACTTAACTTCATATTTCCCCCTTTGATTTTTGCGTGTTTTCGCATAAACTAAGCCATCCTTGATGAATTGTAAAGGGTGAGGACGGGGTAAAATGAAAAAAATCATCATCATGTTTGTTTTGCTGATTACCGGCTGTGTCTCCATCCCGGATGGTTTGAAGCCGGTCGAACTGTTTCAGGTTGAGAGGTATCTGGGGACCTGGTATGAGATCGCCCGGCTGGATCATTCTTTTGAACGGGGGCTTAGCCGCGTGACGGCTGAGTATCGGATGCGTGATGACGGCGGCATTCGTGTTCTCAACCGGGGTTACTCGGCAGCGGAGGATAAGTGGAAAGAAGCCGAAGGCAGGGCGTATTTTGTGAAGAGTCCTGAACAGGGATTTCTGAAAGTTTCTTTTTTCGGCCCGTTTTACGGATCTTATGTGGTTCTGGAGCTTGACCGGCAAAACTATTCCTACGCGCTGGTGTGCGGTCCGGACAGATCGTATCTGTGGATTCTGGCCCGCTCTCCGAACCTGGATGAGAAGATCAAAAAGAGCCTGATTGACAAAGCCGCCGCGCTGGGTTTTGACACGAGCAAATTGATTGAGGTACGGCACGAAAAGGAAAAGTGAGAACAAACAGCATGGCATACAAGATTCTGGGGATCTCCGGCAGTCCCGTTAAAAAAGGCAATGTGGAGACATTTCTGAACCGATCCATTGAAGCGCTGCCCGCAAAAAATATTGAAAGTGATATTATCCACCTGTCCGGTCTGAAAATTCAGAATTGCATCCATTGCAATTTCTGCCTGACCAAGCAAACACCGGGCAGATACTGTTCTCGCAAGGACGACGCGCAGACCGTTTTTGAAAAGGCCCAAGCGGCGGATATCATCTTGCTGGCAAGTC
>CAZDYR010000125.1:0-7040 GCA_964509625.1 uncultured Smithella sp.
GATGTTGAAGCCGCCGGCAATGATCATATCTTTCTTGCGGTCTACGATATAGATGTAGCCGTCTTCGTCGGTCTGTCCGATATCGCCGGTATGCAGCCAGCCCTCGGTAAGCTGGTTTTTCGTTTCTTCCGGATTGTTCCAGTAACCCTGCATGATCGAAGGGCCTTTGATCAGGATTTCGCCGGGGTCGCCTGGTTTTACATCATGAACGCCACTTTCCACATCCACCAGACGAACGTCATTGTCCATGATGGGGACGCCGATGGCGCCGGTCCGGCAGGCCAAGATCGGATTGGAGATGCCCAGAGATGCGGTCTCGCTCATGCCCCAGCCCTCACCGTAGAATATGCCCATATCTTTGACCCGCAAAATCAGCTCAGTCGGCATGGGCGCGCCGCCGGAGTTGAAGAAGCGGAAGCGCTGATCCATGTTCATTTCCCCGGCTTTGGGATGATTGACAATGGCTGTGATCATCGTCGGAACCGCCGGGAAAAAAGTGATCTGATCCACTCGCTTGATGGTTCCCAATACTTCATCGATTTCAAACTTGGGCAGGATCACCTGTGTGGCCATGTTAAGCATCGCCCAGTTCATGCCGACGGTATTTCCATAGATATGGAAGTATGGAATGATATTCAGGACGTTGCGTTTTTCAACCGGTGTAAAGTTGATGATGGAGCTTCCCCACAGGGAACATTGCAGTGACGCTGCCACGACATTGCCGTGGGAAAGCAAAGCACCCTTGGGAAGTCCGGTGGTGCCGCCGGTAAACTGAATCAGGGCGGGATCTGACGGAGTCAAGTCCAGCCGTGGAATACGGGTATCGGCGCAGTCTTCAATCAATTCAGAAAAATGCCGCCAGCCTTCATCAAGCTCCAGATCTTTTGCCGTGCTCAGTTTCATGCCGGTGATGAAGTCCGTCACACGGGTCACAATCAGTTTAATACTCAGTTCTTTGGACAGGGGACGCATGGTGGGAAGAGCGCCGTCAAAGGTGATTAATATTTTTACACCCGTGTTTTCCAGCATGAACTTCAATTCGTCATGCGTGTACAGGGGATTGATATTTACAACAATAGCGCCCGCCGACAAAATGGCGTAATAAGCAATAATATACTGCGGGCAGTTGGGCAGCGCCAGAGCGATGCGGTCGCCCTTTTTGACGCCGAGCTGCAGCAGGGCGTTGGCCATGCGCAGCATTTGTTTGCGCAGTTGGGAAAAGGTCAGTTCCGACCCGTAAAAATCTGTTGCCGCTTTGAAAGGGTATTGCGACGCGGCAAGATGTAAAAAATTCTGTACGGGGAATTTCGGGAAGCGGATGGATGTAGGGACAACGTAATCGTAATTCTTTTGCCAGGGTCTGGTGTCCAAATCAGTATTCCTCCTTTTATAAATGGTTATTATTAGATCAAAATATGTGCCATAAAAGCAAAAGATTATATATCAATATATACAATATGTTATGACGATCTTCAGCCCGCTGAATATGCTTTTCATTACAATATATCGTACTAACGCCAATATATTGTAATTTGAATATTGACAAGGCCTGCTGTTTTTGTCATCATTCCAGCAAATTTCGCCTGCCCCCCCCATTTCTCTGGGAAACGTGTCGGTAAACTTAATTTGACATCACACACTGGGGTTTATTATGGGTTTGGTGGCCTTGATAAGCAGGGAAAAAACATGATTGAAAAAAAAAGAACAAGCCATCCGTTGTCTGATAAATCCCCCGATTTGCTGGCTATCGCCTCACTCTTTGCAGGCAATATTTCCATTGATTGGATACAGGAATTAACCGGATTGAAAGCCTCCGAAGTTTTGTCGCGTTTTGAAGAGGCCGTTGATAAGGGTTTGCTGAAACGGGGAGAGATCGGATCTTTTTCATTTACAGATGAAAAAACATTAAAAAAATATCAAACCTGTTTTACTGCGGATGAAAAAGAACGGAATCATAGCCTGATTGCCGCCCTGCTCATTAAAGACTATCCGGATTCGCCTCAAAAAGCCGAATTGCTTGCGCCGCATCTCCTGAATATCTTCAACGGTATCGAAGGATGCGGCTGGCTTCTGAAAGCAGCCAGAATTTTCCAGTCGGATTTTAAGACCGAAAAGGCGATTGCGTGTTACGTGAAGATTCTTAATGACCTGTCAGGCGTGCATCAGGAAGGCGCAGACGGGCTTTTTTGCGACGCTGCCATCGAATACGCCAAGCTCAATACGGCCAGGAACGATGTCAAGAAGGTTACTTCGATTCTGGAAGAGGCAATGTTCCGGGCAAAAAATATTAAAAATCAGCGATACCAGTCCATGATCAACATGAACTTTGCCAAAAACAAATGGCTGCAATCGCAATACAAAAGCGCACAGAGCCACTTTGAACAGGCATGGAAACTTGCCGATGAGCTGGGCGACGAAACATTGATCCGGTCCATCGCCAATTTTAAAACATTCCTTCTGTACTGGCAGGGACGTTTTAAAGATGTTGTGCAGGACTACGAAAAATCTCTGGCTGAGGTGGAGAATTTTCCTCACGGACGATTCCCGTTATTGGCAACCATGACGGTCGGCACCTGCTATGGTCAAGTCGGACAGGTGACGCAGGGCATCGGCATGATTGATTCCATCCGCCGGCATTGCCTGGAAACAGGAGATATCGGTCTTGCCGCCCATTCCGGCACCTGCATCGGCGCGATCATGCTCGACATCGGCCATATTGACGATGCGCTCCAGCATCTGGTCCCATCTGTTGAAGAAGCCAAAAAGATGCAGCCGGACTGGACAACCATTCAGGGAGAATTGACGCTGGCCTACGCCTATTATCTCAACGGAGATAACGAACAATCGCTCAGGCATATCGGACAATTTTATAAATTAAGCAAACAGGTGGATGTTTCGGTGCGGCCCTGGCCCTACCTGATGGAGCTTTGCTGGGCAATAGAAGAAGGATCACTCCCTTCCGTTCCGGACATGTCGATTCGGCAGGAAGTTGACACGATGATGAACGGAGAAAATGTTTTTCTGAAAGGTGTTGCCTGCCGGTTCAAGGCCCTCATCCAGAAAAAAGAAGGCCTGCCTCATGCCGCGATTATTGACACGCTGAAGCATTCCGTCGAATTTCTGGAAACCTCCGGACACGCCATTGAACTGGCGAAAACGCGCTTCGAACTGGCCAGGATTTATCTTTTGCAGGGAAATCAGAAACAGGCCTTAAAGCTGGCTCAAGAAGCAGGCAATGTCCTTTCCCCGCTCAACGAAAAACTGATTCCCGATGATCTCAAACCCCTTATCAGCCCATCAACCGACAACGAAAATCAATTAAAGGAACTTGTCGCGATCAGCCGGGAACTGAGTCTGACGAGCAGCAACCGGGATGCCATAGGCTTTATCATCTCCACCGCTAATCGGATAATGGGCGCAGAAAGAGGCGGGATATTTTTAATAGAGCAGTCCAGTCAACCTTATAAATTCACCCTGCGGGCTTCAAAAAATCTTACCCAGGAACAGATTGATCTTCCCGAATTTAATTCTTCAATAAAGTTGATGACGGATGTGGCCGCCACAGGCATTGGGAAAGTGCAGGATCTAAGGATACAGGATAATCCTGACTTTCCCGATGAAGAAATGATTCTGTCGAGCATTTGTGTCCCGATTATTGTCAGAAAACAAATTTCAGGAATTCTTTATCATGATAACCGATTGCTGAGTAACGCGTTTAATGTTTCTCTTTTAGCTATTCTCTCGTCTTTAGCATCCTATCTTGCCCTGATCCTGGAAAATGACAAGCTGCAAAAAGAAAACGAGATGCTTACCGCAAAGATAGAAGAAATCAAGACGCACTATGAGAAAAATGACACCGATGATCAACCTGACATTTTGGAAACAATCATCGGAGAAAGTCAGGAAATGAAAAAAGTCCTGTCTCAGATCGGTGAGATTGCAAAGAGTGAGACCACGGTTTTAATTCTTGGCGAAACAGGCGTTGGCAAGGAAGTCGTCGCGAAAGCTATTTTGAATAACTCTCTCCGGAAAGACAAACCTTTTATTTCACTCAATTGCAGTGCCCTTTCCGAAAAGCTGATCTACAGTGAACTTTTCGGACATGAGAAAGGATCCTTTACTGGCGCCGATCATCGCCACATCGGCCGGTTTGAGAAGGCGCACGGGGGCACATTGTTTCTGGATGAAATCGGCGATCTTCCTTTAGACATTCAGGTCCGGTTGCTTCGCGTTCTGGAAACAAAGGAATTTGAGCGTGTCGGTGGCAAAGAAACCATTCGCTCCGACTTCCGTTTGATCACCGCAACCAACCGGAACCTGGAACAGGAAATTAAGAAAAAACGGTTCCGGGCAGACCTTTTTTATCGGATTAATGTCTACTCCATCTATGTGCCGCCGTTGCGGGAACGAAGGCAGGATATCCCTCTGCTGATTAATTATTTTATTAAAGACCAGGCCGTCAAGACCGGGAAAATATCGCGCTTGATATCGGATGAGGAGAGGGCCAGTCTCATTGAATATTCCTGGCCGGGAAATGTGCGGGAGATGAAGAATTTTGTCGAACGGTATGTTGCCTCTTCCCGGACAAAAATCACGGAACTCCTCGAAACCCGATTCCATCCGGCATCGCGAACAAAGAATACCGCCATTACACTTGCCGACAATGAGCGCCGGCATATTGAATGGGCTCTAAAAAAAACAATGGGCAAAATTCACGGCCCGGGCGGAGCCGCCGAGCTGCTCGATATTCATCCAAACACCCTGACTTTCCGTATCAAAAAACTGGGAATCAAGAAACACAGATAACCACAGCCATTTTGCTGAGTATGACCTGACCGGCGGTGTCCTCGACGTAATAAAGTCTTAAAACGATCAAAATATGCTTATTTTGTGCCTCTTGGCTGTAATTTGGCATAGATACTGCTTAATTTAAGATGGTTGTAAAACAAATAATTGCAAAAGCACTTTTTGACCGATTAAGGGAAATAATTACCGGTGATTGGAAAATTTGTTCTGCATTATTAATGAGGTGAAGGCAGCGCACATGCTTTTGATTTTGGCTATAAACTTTGAGGTATGAATATGAAAAACAATATTGAGTCGCAAAAAATGCTCATTGATTATTATCTGGATGCAAAAGAATCCTTTCTTGAAAAGATGAAATCGGAAGATGACGAAAGATCAAATCTGAAATTTAAAATTGCCGCTTTGGTGATTTATGAATTAACCAATTCCACCCCTGACTGGTTTAAATATTACTTTTTATCCAGCATTGCTAAAATTGAGCACCAGACAGACACCCTTTATGAAAATATCCTCAAAGTGGAATCCGCCTTTTATGAGGTTGTTGCCGATTACTTGATTAAGATGGAATCGGAAGTCGATTATGTGAAAAAAATAATAGCTCCAATGACGGAAGAAGAGGATAAAAAAGATTTCTGGAAACCCATCGTTTTTGACGCATTTCTGATAGCCGGAATTTACTTTGCTCCATCCCTGGTCCCCAGTCTGAAACTCAAAAACAATATTAAGGGAAAACAAAGAAAGATCCACCCCAGATATTCTAATCCAGTCGCATCCGAAGCGAGGCGAGTTTAATTAAAGATTAAAGGATAAATGAGCTTTTAAAATCTCGTTATCATCCCGTTCTGGCCAGATCCAGTTTACCCTGCCACTTGGCGATCAGCGCTTCCCTCAAAATGGCATGCTCGGGTTTTTCCAGAAGCGGATCACGGGCGGCCAGAGCGAAGGCGTCCTCCTTGGCATCGTTGAGAATACTGGCGTCACGAATGATGCTGGCAATGCGAAAATCGGGCAGTCCTGATTGGCGTGTCCCCAAAAAATCGCCGGGGCCGCGAATAGCCAGGTCTTCTTCCGCCAGCATGAAACCGTCCGTTGTTTTTTCCATGACCTTTAATCTTTTACGGGCGTCCGCCGATACTTTATAATCGGCAAGGAGAATACAGCTTGACGGGATATCGCGCCGGCCGACACGACCGCGAAGTTGATGGAGTTGAGAAAGACCAAAACGTTCCGCGTGCTCGATAACCATGATTGACGCTCTCGGCACATCAATGCCGACTTCAATCACGGTTGTGGCGACCAGAATGTCAATTTTATTGCCTAGAAATTCCTGCATAACCGAGTCTTTTTCTTTCTCTTTCATTTTGCCGTGAATCAGCCCCACCCTGTGATCCGGGAAGATATCTTTTTGCAGATGTTCGGCCATTTTCGTGGCATCTTTTAAATCCAGATTTTCCGATTGCTCTACCAGCGGATAAACAATAAAAGCCTGATGACCCTTGGCAAGCTCTTTGCGGATGGCTTCATACACGGCCTGCCTCTTGCTTTCTCCCATCAAAACCGTTCGGACCGGTTTTTTCCCCGGCGGCATTTCCTCAATGACGGAAACATCCAGATCACCGTAGACCGTCATGGCCAGCGTCCGCGGAATCGGTGTAGCCGTCATGACCAGAACGTCGGCGTTAATGCCCTTATTACCCAGAGTCGCCCTTTGCAGAACGCCGAAACGGTGCTGCTCGTCAATAACGACAAGCCCCAGTTTCTTGAAGTCAACATCCTCCTGGATCAGGGCATGCGTGCCGACGATAATGTCGGCTTCGCCGGATTTAATCTGCGCCTGCACTTCACTGCGCGCGGCACCGGCCATATTGCCGGTCAGCAGGACAACGCGAAGGCCGACGGATTGCGCCCAAGCGGACAGTGTCGCATAATGCTGTTTGGCCAGGATTTCCGTGGGGGCCATCAGCGCCGCCTGATAGCCGTTTTCACAAACGGTGATCATGGCCGCCATGGCCACGAGCGTTTTGCCGCTGCCCACGTCGCCCTGCAAAAGACGGTTCATCGCGTTTGCCGCTTTCAGGTCCTGCTGGATTTCGGCAATCACCCTTCCCTGCGCGCCGGTCAACGTGAAAGGCAGTGAAGCGTAAAATTTCCGGGTCAGACTTCCGTCAACAGAGAACGAAATGCCTTTTTCCAGAACGCGGCCGGATCTTTTCACGGCCATTCCCAGCTGAAAA
>CAZDYR010000126.1:0-7038 GCA_964509625.1 uncultured Smithella sp.
GTCCATTGTTATTCCTGTTTATAATGAAGAAGAATACCTTGAAGAAATTCTTGAGAAAGTAATCCACCAGCCGCTTCCGGACGGTCTTGAGCGCGAATTGATTCTGGTCAACGACGCCTCCACCGACAAAACGCAAAACGTGATGCAAACGCTGCCCGGCAAGTTTCCCGGAATCAGATTCAAGCTCATTGATAAAACCGTTAATCAGGGCAAGGGCGCCGCGCTGCGCGACGGCTTCGCGCAAATTGAGGGAGATATCGTTATCATCCAGGATGCGGATCTCGAGTATGATCCCGCCGATTACCCGAAGCTTCTGCAGCCGATCCTGGACGGCAAAGCCGATGTTGTATTCGGCAGTCGTTTTATCGGCGAACCTCACCGGGTCATGTATTTCTGGCACCAGCTGGCCAATAACCTGCTCACAACATTTTCCAACATGCTGACCAATCTGAATCTGACGGATATGGAAGTTTGCTACAAGGTTTTTACACGGGAGGTTATTGATCATCTGAAAATTAAAAGTCCGCGGTTCGGTGTTGAACCGGAAATCACCGCTAAGATCGCCCGTCTCCGGCTGAACGGAAAACACGTGCGGGTTTACGAAACCGGCATTTCCTACGCCGGCCGGACTTACGAGGAAGGAAAGAAAATCGGCTGGAAAGATGCCGCATCCGCGGTTTTCCAGATTATCCGTTTCCGTTTTATGGACTAAAAGCATTTCCGGTGGTCAATCAACCACTTCATAAAAAAAGAAATTTTACGATGAAGAATCAGCACAAAATCATTCTGGCGATCTGTCTGCTTGCAGCCGTCCTCCCCGTATTGCTGGTTGAGATGCCTATCATTATGGACTATCCCAATCACCTGGCCCGGATATGGATATTATCGGGCGGACATCTGGCCGGTCCCCTGTCACCCGTTTATCAGCCGGACTGGCTGCAGGCGTCGACCAACATCGCCATTGATGCCTTCGGCGCCGCACTGGCTCATTTTCTGTCACTGAGCATCGCCAGCAAGATCCTCCTGATCCTCATGTTTGCCGGACCTCCCGCGGCAGCCGCTCTGCTTCATCAATCTGTGTTTAAATCCCCTCATGCATGGCAGATATGCTTTTTCATATTAACCTGGACCACAACGGCTGTGGCCGGTTTCATGAGCTACCAGATCGGAATTGCCGCGGCGCTGATGGCGGCGGTTCTTGATCATCGGATACCGGGATCTTCAATTTCTTTGTTTGTCAGGCGAGTCGCGACAGCAGCCCTCCTGCTGGTCATTCATCCTTTCGCCTTGATTTTTTTCATCATCCTGGCCGGCGGATTAATGCTTGGCGAAAAGGTCGCTGTGCCTTTTGAGAAAGCCCGTTTCGTCAAAATAATCAAATCCACGGCCATGCTGGCCGTTGCCGCGTGTATTCCTCTGCTGACCCTGTTTATCCTGGCACCTAATCCTCCCGGATCCTATTCCACGACCGGACCGCTCATCGATTGGTACTTCTCCGCAAAAGGCATCTTCAAGTCCATCCTCTCACCGCTTTTAACTTACCAGCGAGACGTTGATCTCATTTTAACCTTTCCGATCCTCGCCGTACTGCTGTGGTCGGCGCTGTTTGGGAGAATCAGAATTCATTTCGGTCTTGCTGTTGCCGCGGGGGTTCTGTTTTTACTTGCCGCGATCGCGCCGTCGTCCATCGGTGACGCCTCCTGGCTGCAGCGACGTTTTCCGCTGATGGCTGTCCTGACACTCATGGCGGCCGTAAGGCCCGAAATGGGCCTGAAGCGGCGGCGCGAACTTTTACTCGCCGCCATTCTGATCACCGCTTTGTGTATCCGGGCCGGCTGGATTACCAACATTTGGATCGAACGGCAATCAGATATTCGTTCACTATATGCGGCAGCGAAAAATGTCCCCGCCGGATCATTGATTCTGCCTATCCTGCAAGTACCAGCCAATCCGAAAGAGGTCCCTCTCGGACGAATCATCGTTGGTTGTCCTTATTCCAAATTCGAGCCGGTCGAGCGTCATTTCCCTTCTCTGCTGGTGATTAAAAATCAGGTCTTTATTCCGACATTATTCAGCATTCCCGGTCAGCACGCATTGAAGGTTCTTCCTCCCTGGGATGAAATATCGGTTGGTTCATCAGGTGTCCCGTCGATGTACGAGTTCTTACGGCCAAATGAAATCACCCTGAAGACGGACCCCTACCTGCTGCACTGGCGATCACGATTTGATTATGTTCTGGTATTAAATACCGATCTGCAGGCGCACGATATAACATCCAGGGTTCCTGAGGGGCTGAAACTTGAAAAAGACGCAGGCTATGCAACACTCTATCGCGTTATTCGATAGACGAATCTCCTGAATTCAAGCGTCTGTTTCCGGTCTCTGCATCCAGGTGACGGCCACGATGGAAAAAAGAATCAAAAGACCGCCCGCGGCGATACGCCACGTCAAATCTTCGCTGAACACCAGCATCCCCAGTATAACGGCGTACAGAATGCGCGACGTGGAAACCAGGCCGCCGGCGCGCGCCGTGATGTATTTGTAACCATAGGTGATGCAGATCTGTCCCGCCACGCCGACAGCCGCCGAAGCCAGAAGCAAGAGCCACTGGCCGTCCCGGGGCCAGACGAACACCGGCAGCATGACCAGACCGTTGAGCACCGTCCCGATTGACATCAGATAAAAAAGAATAACCGGCGTCGAATCGTTTTTGCGCGCCAGATTGAGCGTTATCACCGCGAAAGCCGCGACAATCCCCGACAGCAAGCCGAAAACATCCCCCTTGTTGACGGAACTGAGGCTGGGATTGATCACCAGCCAGATCCCGATCAGAGCAAAAATAAGAACCAGGTACAAAAAAGCCGATATCTTCTCCGACCGGAAAAAAAGCGGCGAAAACAGAAAAATGAAGAACGGGTAAGTCATATTGAGCATGTGAGTATTGGTAATGGTCGTATACTGCGAGGCGAGAAAAAATAAAATCACGGCAAGCGTGTTGAGGACGCCCCGCCAGACCAGAAGCGACAGCCTGTTAGGAACAAGCGATATGGAATTTTTGTAAATGATTGCCGAAAAGACAATCAGCCCCAGAAAGAAACGGGAAAAAGTCACCTCCAGGGCTGAAATATTCGACATGTTGGTCAGCAATTTGGAAAAGATGGTCGATACGGTAAAACAAAATTCCGAAAGCAATAAAAAAATAATGCCTTTATACAGGTCTGCCGGTTTCAACATGAACGGACTATAAAAAAGTCCGCCTTCGGTGTCAATAACGTTATTGGCTGCTTCTTTACGGGAGAAATCTCCGGGATTGTCAGCTGTCCGTTATTGTGCTACTTACCTCACCGATTCGGGAAAGAAAATGCGTGGATATCAATATGGATGACGTAAATGACGCTCAAAAAGAATTGCAGGAGCTGATCGGGCTGATAAAAAAACTGCGCGCGCCGGACGGCTGCCCCTGGGACCAAAAGCAGACGCAAAAGGACATCGGCAGGTATCTTCTGGACGAATCTTATGAAGTTCTTGACGCTCTCACAGAAAATAATCCACAGCACGTTCGGGAAGAGCTGGGCGACCTGCTGTTTCAGATATTGTTTATTGCCGAAATCGCGTCCGAAGCCGGAGAGTTTACCCTCTCCGACGCCATGAAAGACATCCGAGAAAAAATGATCCGGCGTCACCCGCATGTTTTTGGCGCCGTTAAAGTCAATTCCGTTCAAGACGTTAAAGATAACTGGCAGGAGATCAAAAAGAAAGAAAGGGGCGGCAAGACCGCTGACGACAATCTCTTCGGTAACATTCCCCGCTCGCTGCCTTCATTGAAAAGGGCGCAAAAGATCACGACGGAAGCCGCCCGCTATGGTTTCGATTGGCCCAATGCCGACGACGTCATGAAAAAAATAAATGAAGAATTCGACGAACTCGCCCGGGCGCGCAAAGAAGGTGATGCCGTGAAAATTGAAGAAGAACTGGGTGACATCTTTTTTACGCTGGTCAACCTGAGCCGCTTTCTTTCCGTTGACGCGGAAAAAGCGACAACCGCAGCGATTGATAAATTTCTCCGGCGCTTCGCATACATCACCGAACAGATATCCGCCCGCGGCCTGTCCCTTTCAGAGGCTTCACCCGATGACATGGACAGCTTATGGAACGAAGCTAAAGAAAAGAGGATGTAATCACATTGGACTACTTTCTGTGCGTCATAGGCATGGTTTTTATTATTGAAGGACTTCCGTATCTGGTTTTCCCTGAAAAGCTAAAACCCTATCTGATCAAAATCACAACCATGCCTGACGCCACGCTGCGGGTCATCGGTGTTTCCGCTGTCATCTTCGGTCTGATTCTGCTTTATTTCGGACGGCGCTGATGTATTGGATTGACAGCCGCCGCGTATTCTGATTAATCAACCGCCTCACAGCAAGCTGCGGAGAATAATCGTTCGTCGAGCGTGAGCGGGATGAAAGCCGAATTTTTACATTTGCCCGGGAAGCCATGCACTTAAAAGACTTTTCATATTTTCTGCCTGAAGAGCTGATCGCGCAGCATCCGCGTCCCAAACGCGACGCCTCCCGCATGATGAAACTCAATCGCCGGGAAAAGACCATTGAGGACAGCCGGTTTTCCTGCCTTCCGGATTATCTTGAGCGTGGCGATGTTCTGGTCGTCAACGACTCCCGGGTCATTCCGGCCAGAATTTACGGTAAAAAATCCACCGGGGCGATTATCGAAATCCTGCTTTTAACCCGCGCTGAAAAAAAAGACGATTCGGAATTATGGGAAGTGATGGCCCGCCCCGCGAAAAGGCTTGATGAAAATGACGTCATTGATCTTGGCCATTCCTGCAACGCCAGAATTACAGCCCGTCTGTCGGATAAAAAATGGCTGATGACGTTCAGTGCCGAAAACGGTTTTGATAACTACCTGGAGCGCTTCGGGCGCGCGCCTCTTCCGCCCTACATCAAACGGAAAAAAAGCATTGCTCCCGATCCATCGAATGACCGCGAGCGCTATCAGACCATTTACGCGAAAACAGACGGCTCCATCGCCGCCCCGACCGCCGGCCTGCATTTTTCAAATGGCGTTCTGGATGCCTTGCGCGCCAAAGGTATTGAAACAACGTCCGTCACCCTGCATGTCGGTATCGGGACCTTTATGCCCATTGAAACCGAAACGGTTGAAGATCACGTCATGGAAACGGAGTGGTTTGAAATCAACAAGGAGGCGGCGGAAAAAATCAACCGGGCCAAACGAGTGATTGCCGTGGGGACAACCTCCACCCGAACCCTGGAAAGTGCGGCTGACGATCAGGGATGCATCAGGCCCCAAACAGGCAAAACGCGATTATTTATTTATCCGGGGTACAAATTCAGAATAGTCAACGGCCTTGTCACCAATTTTCATTTGCCCCAATCCTCTTTATTTTTGCTGGTCTCGGCTTTTGCAGGAACGGATTTCGTAAAGCAAGCTTATGCCCGGGCCGTTGAAAACCGTTATTTATTTTATAGTTACGGCGACTGCATGCTGATTTTATAGGATTTAGTCCATGCCTTTTTCATTTGAACTGATTAAAAAAGACAAATTGACTGACGCGCGCCTGGGAAGAATAACTACGAATCACGGCATCGTCGATACACCGGCATTTATGCCGGTCGGCACGCAGGGAACCGTGAAATCCCTGCGTCCGGAAGAAATAAAGAACTGCGGCGCGCAAATTATTCTGGGGAATACATACCACCTGTATTTGCGTCCCGGTCATGAAACCGTTCGCAGGCTGGGCGGTTTGCATTCCTTTATGAACTGGCCGGGACCGATCCTCACGGACAGCGGCGGATTTCAGGTCTACTCGCTTGGCGCGCTGCGAAAAATCGGGCCGGACGGTGTCCTGTTCAGGTCGCATATTGACGGCTCCAGGCATTTTCTGAACCCGCAAAAAGCGATCGAAATTCAGGAAGCGCTGGGATCGGACATCCAGATGTGCTTCGACGAGTGCACGCCCTATCCGGCGACTTTTCAGCAGACCCGGGATTCACTGGCCTTAACGGTGAAGTGGGCCAAATTGTGCCGCGAGGCAAAAACAAACCATCACCAGGCGCTTTTCGGCATTATTCAGGGCGGCACGTATCTCGATTTACGCAGGCAGGCTGTCGAAGAAACCATCCCCATCGGCTTTGACGGCTACGCCCTGGGCGGTGTGAGCGTCGGAGAACCCAAGGACGTGATGTATGCCATCACGAATGAAATCACGCCCCTGCTTCCGGCCGAAAAACCCCGTTACCTGATGGGGGTGGGCACACCGGAAGATATCGTATACGGCGTTTCGCGCGGAATTGACATGTTTGACTGCGTTATTCCCACGCGATGCGCCCGGCACGGATTATTGTTTACAAATTCTGAAAAGATTGTTATAAAAAACGCCCGCTGGCGGGAAGATAATAATCCGCTTGATGAAACATGCGATTGCTACACCTGTAAAAATTATTCCAGGGGCTATTTGAGGCATCTTTATGTTGCCGGTGAGATACTGGCTATGGTATTGAATACCATCCATAACATCCGGCATTACATGCGCCTCATGGAAAACATACGGTCGGCAATCGATGCGGATCGCTTTCCGGCATTTGAGAAAGATTTTTTCACAAATAAAAGATGAAATTATTAAAAATTCTGATAAAGAGCAGACTTTAAGGAGGGAATGAAATTGATATCAACAGCATACGCAATGGGCGGCAATCAGGGCGCTCCGGGAGCGCCGGGTGCGGGCGGTTTTGGAGACTGGAGCTTCATCATCATGATGGTGGTGATCTTCGGCATCTTCTATTTTTTAATGATCCGTCCGCAGCAGAAGAAGCAAAAAGAACTCAAAGCCATGTTGGATAATCTGGCCTACGGCGATACCGTTATGACCAGCGGCGGAATCCACGGCAAGGTCACGGGTCTGGCCGACGCGGTTGTTACGCTGGAAATCGCCGACAAAGTGAGAATCAAAATCGCACGCAGCGCGATTGCAGCCGTTCTGCAAAAAGCCGGCGCGCCGGC
>CAZDYR010000127.1:0-2481 GCA_964509625.1 uncultured Smithella sp.
TATCCATATTTTTTGCCGCAAGTTCGCAGGCCCTGCCCAACCCGATAATGCCTGGCGTATTTTCCGTGCCGCCCCGCCGCTCTTTTTCCTGATGACCGCCGATCAGGAAAGGGGAAAATTTGGTGCCCCGCCGGATATAGAGGACACCGATGCCTTTGGGCGCGTGCAGTTTGTGCCCGGAAATGGAGAGCATATCGATAACATTATTCTTCATATTGATAGGAATTTTCCCTGTTGCCTGAACCGCGTCCGTGTGGAAGAGAATGCCCTTTTCGTGCGCCATGTTTGCCGCTGTTTCAACCGGAAAGAGCACACCTGTCTCATTATTGCCCCACATCAAGCTGACAATCGCGGTATCGGGCGTCAGGCTTTTCTCCAGATTCTCCAGATCAAGGATGCCATTTTTATCCACAGGCAGTTCTGTAATTTTATATCCCTGCGCGGCCAAATGCGAACAAAGGGTGCGAACGGCCGGATGCTCCACACGGCTGATCACGATATGCTTTTTATCAGGCCTTGTGATCATGGCTGATCGAATCGCGGCATTATCGCTTTCGGTTCCGCAGCTGGTGAACACAATTTCTTCCGGGAGCGCGCCTAGAAGCGCCGCCACCTGCTCGCGAGCGACGCGGATTTTCTGGCCGACCTGACCGCCGAAGGTATGCATACTGGAAGGATTGCCGTATAAATCACGGAAATAGGGCAGCATGACGTCCAGCACTTCCCCAGCCACCTGCGTTGTGGCATTATTATCAAGATAAATTGTTTTCATTTGGCGGCCTCCTCAACATTAACATCCGGCGAAACAAGCTCTCTGAGCCTGTGTTCAACAAAATCTTTGAGCGTGATATTCGATGCCTTGCAGCTGGCGCACGCTCCGCGCAGCGCCACAATCACCCGGTTGCCGATAATATCGACGATCTCGATATCTCCGCCGTCCTGTTTCAGCGACGGACGGATTTCCCGTTCGATGGTTTCTTCAATCAGCCGGATTTTTTGAATATTGGTGAGTTTGGGTTTGTTATCCGTTTTCGGCTCCGCCTTCACGCGTTCGATGATTTGGGCAATGGCCTCCTGACAATTTCCGCATCCACCGCCCGCTTTGGTATAATTCGTCACATCTTCCACAGTGGCCAGATTATTTTCGCGGATCGCCCGCTCGATTTCCTTATCGGTCACCCCAAAACATTCGCAGATGATTTTTGCACCTGCCTCTATCGCAGGCGCGCCCCGGTAATTTTCCACCGCCTTTTCCAGGGCCTGCTTGCCCATGACGGAGCAATGCATTTTTTCATCCGGCAAGCCGCCCAGATATTGGGCAATATCCTGATTACTGACTTTAAGCGCTTCGTCAACAGTCATCCCCTTGATGATTTCGGTCAGCGCCGAAGAGGAGGCAATGGCACTGGCGCAGCCGAATGTTTTAAATTTGGCGTCCTTGATGCGTTTTTTTTCATCCAGTTTGAAGGTGAGCTTCAAGGCGTCACCGCAGGCCAGCGACCCGACTTCGGCGACCCCGTCGGGATTTTCAATTTCCCCTACATTGCGCGGATTGAGAAAGTGCTCTTTAACCTTATCTGTATACTCCCACATAACTCCTCCTTCAATCCCGCTTAAGCGGGACGAGTGTTGATGCTGTGCAGCTTGCTGCTATATCATGACTTTCCTTACATACCACCGATGTTTGCGGCGGGCCTGTTCATTTTTAACTAAACCAGGCTGCGATAAATGCCCATCGTATTCGCCGTGTCACTCGATAATTTCTATTTTATCATCTATCTTTATTTCGCCGCCACTTAAAACTTTCGCAAATATCCCTTCTTTCGGCATAACACAATCTCCGACCGCGTAAAATATATTGCACCGGCTATGGCAAACCTTGCCGATTTGAGAAACTTCCAGAAGAACGCCCCGGCCGACTTTTAAACGCGTCCCAACAGGCAGCGAAGGCAGATCAATGCCTTCCGTCGTCAGGTTCTCCGCGAAATCTCCATGATTCACATTCAGGCCTTTTGCACGGATCTTATCGATGCTTTCTCTGGCCAGCAGGCTGACCTGTCGGATGATGCCGGGTTCCGCGTGAGCGTCGTTTTCCAGCCCCAGGTTTTCCAAAAACAGACCGCAGCCGATATTATTCTTTTTTTCTCCTTTTTTCCCGGAAATATTAACCGCCAGCACCTTCCCGCATCCTTTTTTCATCATGGATCTGTCTTCCCCTCAATCAAACGTTCTTCACCTGAATACACATATCCGGAGTTTTTCCTCACATACCCAAGAAGCGTTACCTGGTATTGTCTGGCAAGATTAACCGCCGCGGATGTCGGCGTTGATCGTGAAACAAGAACCGGCACGCCCATCCGGATGACCTTTGTGATAATCTCCGACGAAACCCTTCCGCTTACAAACAATATGCCCTTCTCCACCAGATTCATTTTTTTGTTTTTAAGGGTTAATCTGCCCAAATTTGTAGGCAGGGTTTTC
>CAZDYR010000127.1:2491-6914 GCA_964509625.1 uncultured Smithella sp.
TCATCACTCTTGATTTCTTTTACTTGAAAATGGGTGTAAAGGGCTTCTTCCATCTTTTTGATCCTTGTAAAAACATCTGCATCAGGCCGTCAATCGTCATTCGTTAACACAAAGACGGCATTCAACGCCAACAGGTTCGGCCAGAAGTGTATCTTTTCTTTTTTCCCCAGATAATGAGCTTCAACAATCCGGATTTTTTTCTCCTCACAAAAATGTTTAAAATCGGAAATGCTTAAAAATCGCACGTTGGGAGTATCAAACCAGAGATACGGCAATGAACCCGTGATGGGCGCCTTTCCCTGAAAAAAAAGCATCAGCCGCGATTTGATGTAGGCAAAATTGGGAAATCCCACGATGACCTGCCTGCCGATGCGCAGGGTTTCATGGATGACGTCATCCACCTTTTTCACCTGCTGCATGCTCTGGTTGAGAATCACGTAGTCGAAGGCATGATCGGGAAATTCCCGCAGGCTGTTCTCAATATCATCATGAAAAACGCTTAATCCCTTCTTAACGCATTCCCGGATGGCCTTGTCATCCAGTTCGATTCCCTGGGCACGGACGTGCTTATCGCGCACCAGCGGATACAGAAGTTCTCCGTTTCCGCATCCCAGATCCAGAACGCGTGAGCCATTCGAGACAATGGAATATATAATACGATGATCCGGAGTAATGCTGTTAGTTTCCATAATGATCCGCCACCAGATATCCGCTGAATGTTTTATCCAGGAAATGCTTAATCAGTGTGGTCTGCTCTTCCACCTCAATGAGAAAAGCGTCATGACCATAAGTGGATGTCAACTCGCAATACGTCGCGTCTACATGCCTTCTTTTTAACGCACGGACGATTTCCTGCGACTGATAAGGAGGATAGAGCCAGTCCGACTTGAAAGAGATAATCAGAAATCGCGTGTTGATGACTTTACCATGGCCGATGAGTCCTCCGCCAGACAAATCAAAGTAGTCAATCGCTTTTGTAATATAAAGATAGGAATTGGCATCAAAGCGCTTCACAAAATTGGCGCCGCGATACCGCAGATACCCCTCCACTTCAAAATCGGCATCAAATCCGAAGCTGAACTTGTCGTTTTTCAACCGCCTTGAAAATTTCTCTTCCATGGACTGGTC
The DNA here is from genome assembly GCA_964509625.1 of uncultured Smithella sp. Taxonomy (GTDB): domain Bacteria; phylum Desulfobacterota; class Syntrophia; order Syntrophales; family Smithellaceae; genus UBA8904. The sequence goes on from CAZDYR010000127.1 coordinate 3,620, forward strand.
GCTCATAAAGGTGATATGGCCGATCATGCGGGCGACAGAAAGGCCCTTCTCAGGCTGTCCATATTCATAGTAATTCCCCTCGCGCCAGGCCGGATCGGCCATGATCGACTGCCGGATGACTTCGTTGAAAGCGATCTGCTGGGGAGAGTGCTTCAGCGTTGTGGCGACCGGTATGGCCGATTTCACTCTTTCCGGATAGGAGGCCACCCACTGAAGAACCTGCATGCCGCCCATGGAGCCGCCCGCGACGCACAGCAGTTTGTCGATACCAAAATAATCAACAAGGCGCCTCTGAGCGTTGACCATGTCGGCCACCGTGATAAAAGGAAAGTCCAGCGCGTAGGGTTTCCCGGTTTCGGGATTGAGAGACGACGGCCCGGTGGACCCTTTGCAGCCGCCGATGACGTTCGAACAGATCATGAAGTAGCGGTTTGTGTCAAAGGCCTTGCCCGGTCCGATCATATCATCCCACCAGCCCGCGTCATCCTGGCCCGCGTGAACACCGGCCGCGTGCGCCTCACCGGAAAGAGCGTGCAAAACCAAAATCGCGTTGGATTTCTCCCTGTTCAGTTTGCCGTACGTTTCATAGGCAAGGGTCACGGGGCCCAGCACGTCTCCGCTTTCAAATTTAAATTCATCGCCCGGCCCGGCAAAGGTGTAATACTTCGTTTCCACCACGCCGATGGAATTCGCATTGATATTTTTGTTTTTATTATTTTTCATTGTCCACGCTTGCTCTTTCACCGCTGATTGATTTCATGCTTCAATGCCCTCAAACAGGACCGTTGAGAGATACCGTTCACCAGCGTCCGGTAAAATGACGACGATCGTCTTACCCGCGAATTCGGCTTGCCTGGCCAGTCTCACAGCAGCGGCCGTTGCCGCGCCGCAGGAAATGCCGACCAGAAGCCCTTCTTCCCTGGCCAGTCTGCGGGCAAACTCCACCGCTTCCATGCTGTCCACCTGCTCAACACGGTCCACGACAGACAAATCCAGTGTATCGGGAATAAAGCCCGCGCCGATCCCCTGAATCTTGTGGGGGGATGGCTTTAGCTCCAGCCCCGCAAGCCTCTGACTGATCACCGGGCTTTCTTTGGGCTCCACGGCAACGGACAGTATTTTCTTGCCCATTTTATTTTTAATGAACCGGGATATTCCGGAAATAGTCCCCCCGGTTCCCACGCCGGCAACCAGCACATCGATTGCGCCTTCCGTGTCGTTCCAGATTTCCGGGCCTGTCGTCTTTTCGTGAATGGCGGGATTGGCCGGATTTTTGAACTGCTGGGGCATAAAATATTTTTGCGGATCGGATGCCGCCAGGCTTTCTGCTCTGGCAATCGCGCCTTTCATGCCTTCCGCGCCGGGCGTCAGGATCAGGTTCGCGCCGAATGCCGCAAGCACCCGCCGCCGTTCGATGCTCATCGTCTCTGGCATGGCGAGCGTGAGTTTATAACCGCGGGCGGCCGCCACATAAGCCAGCGCGATGCCGGTGTTCCCGCTGGTCGGCTCAATGATTTCCACCCCGGGTTTGAGCAGGCCCTTTTCTTCCGCGTCCCAGATCATGGCTGCGCCGATCCGGCATTTGACGGAATAAGCCGGGTTGCGCCCTTCGATTTTGGCCAGTACGGCCGCCTTTGCGCCGTTCGTCACACGGTTTAATTTCACCAGCGGCGTGTTGCCGATGGATTGCGAATTGTCCAAATAGATCTTCATGAAAATTCTCCTTAAGCCTTATGCCTTTCACCTATGCTTTATCCAGCGCCCGCTCAATGTCCCCCAGGATATCGTCGATATGCTCGATGCCGATGGACAAGCGGATGAAATCGGGCGTTACACCGGTGGCCTGCTGCTCCTGAGACGACAACTGCGAATGCGTGGTTGACGCCGGGTGAATCGCAAGAGACTTCGCGTCTCCGATATTGGCCAGGTGGGAAATCAGTTGAAGCGAGTCGATAAATTTCTTTCCCGAATCCAGCCCGCCTTGAACGCCGAATCCGACAATCGCGCCCGCGCCTTTGGGCAGATATTTGTTTGCCCTGGTTTTCTCGGGGCTTCCGGAAAGCCCCGGATAGTTGACCCAGGACACTTTCGGATGTTTTTCCAGATACTGCGCCACAGCAAGAGCGTTTTCACAGTGCCGGATCATTCTCAGATGCAATGTTTCCAGTCCCTGCAAAAAAAGAAACGCGTTGAACGGCGAAAGCGCCGGCCCCAGGTCGCGCAAGAGCGTCACGCGGGCTTTCAGGATGTAAGCGATATTCCCGACGGGTTTCAGGGCTTCCACAAAATTCAATCCATGGTAACTCGGATCGGGATCGGCAATCAGCGGATAGCGGCCGTTGGTCCAGTCGAATTTCCCGGAGTCCACAATAACGCCGCCCAGAGATGTTCCATGCCCCCCGATAAACTTGGTCGCAGAATAGACAATCACGTCCGCGCCGAAATCAAACGGCCGCAGGATATAGGGCGATACCGTGTTATCGAGGACAAAGACAATGCCATGCCTGCGGGCAATCTCGGCGATGCCTTCAAGATCGGCCACATCCAGTTTGGGATTGCCGATGGATTCCGCATAAATGGCTTTCGTCTTCGGCGTAATGGCGGCCTCCATGGCTGTCAGATCATTGGACTTTACAAAATTCACTTTGATGCCCAGGCGCGCAAACGTGTAATGAAAAAGCGTATAGGTGCCGCCGTAAAGATTGTCCGCTGAAATAATCTCGTCACCGGCCCTGGCGATGTTGAGGAGCGCCAGCGTAATGGCCGATTGGCCGCTCGCCACGGCCAGTGAACCCGCGCCACCGTCCAGCAGCGCGATTCTTTTTTCCAGCACATCGGTGGTCGGGTTCATGAGCCTTGTATAAATATTGCCGAACTCGGTAAGCCTGAAAAGCGAGGCGGCATGATCCGTATCTTTAAACTGATAGGAAGTTGTCTGATAAATCGGCACAGCGCGCGATCCAGTCACCGGGTCCGGTTCCTGTCCGCCATGCAGGGTCAGTGTCTCTATTTTTAATTGAGAGTCAATTTTACTCATTTATTTCTCCTTATATTCAATCGTTTTTCTTATGGTTGATGATCGATCATCTTCTGAAGGCAGGTTTTTGCCTTTCGCATGATATCCGCGGGCACTGTCACTTCATGCCCCATTTCCTCCAGAGACCATAAGACTTTTTCCAGCGTCGTCCGTTTCATGTTCGGGCAGGTTGCCCGATCCGATGCCGGATAGAATGACTTATCGGGATTTTCCTTTTTCATCCGGTGCAGAATGCCCACTTCCGTCCCGATGATAAAT
>CAZDYR010000128.1:0-6886 GCA_964509625.1 uncultured Smithella sp.
ATGTTCTCCAGGATGTCTCCGGTTACGAACAGATGGAGACCCGGGTGGATTTATGCGCCGCCAGAAACTTGTATGCCGCGTCGGTTTTGTTTCCAGGCGAGGAGAAACGGAATTTTCAGGATTTGATGAACAGAAGGATCGCCATGATCTTGCTGATTCTGTCGATACGGTTAAAGAGGACCTATCAATGGGACGACGATAGGATCCATGCCTCCCTGGAAAGTTTCCATGACGCCTTTGGCGGAAAGATATGGCCGCAGGTGAAGATTTTAGAAGAAATGCTGGCGCGTCATCTCGAAGGCGTGCGGGCGGGCGGCGCAGAGGGGCCTTCCGTGGTTGATATCGAGTACTATCTGGAACAGTATCATTACCAGTGGATTTCATCGGTGTTCCATCGGGATTTTCATTCCATCTATTGTGTGGTGGCGTACCTGCTGCTGCTTTTCTATCAGATCAGGAACCTGTTGAAGATCATCGAAGGGCGGCGGTTCGGTTTTTCTCCGGAACGCATCATCAGCCGGATCGTCTGCAATGCGTGAGGGTTAAAGATGTTTATCAAGTCGAACATCAGAAAAGTAACCATCGCCCTGGAAAAGGGATTGGGGCAGGAGGTCTATCTCCGTCTGGGCCGAGCGGGTATCATCCATCTGGCCCGTCTGCAGCCGGGTGCTGCGCTGACGGATGCGGGAATTCTGTCGGAGGAAGAAAGAACGCGGGACATCCTTGCCGGGAGCAGTTTTGTATTGAATGCCCTGCAGATGGAGACCGGAGAATCACTGGCGTCGGAAAAGGAGCGGGACATCGACGAGGATGCCGGATTGGTCTCCAGAGCGAAAAAGACGATGGAACGTTTACAGCGTCTGCAAACCCGGATACGGGAAAAAGCGGGCCGGGTTTCCGGTCAGTTGGAATATGCCGGGACGCTCCGCCTGCTGGGGATTGATTCCGGGGTGATCAAAAAGGCGCGGCTGGTCCGGATGGTCTTTGGCCAGGTCGCCAACCCTGTCCCTGAAGGGCCTGCGGATGGATCATTTATCCTGGCCGGGATGGGCCGATATGTCTTCGGCGCCGCTCTGCCTCAGGCTGCGTCCCGGATGATCCAATTCCTCAACGCGTACGGTTTTATCGATAAAACCGCCGATATCGGCGGGGCGTCCCTTGAAACCCTGCAAGCCCGTGAAGAGGCCTTGCGGCGAAGATGGGAAGCCGTCGACCGTTACATCAACGGCTTCAGAAAAGAAATGGGACCGGCACTGCTTAAGGTATACCACTCGTACAAGGGGTATGAAGAAGTACTCAAGGCCATGCGCCTGTCGGCGTTTTCATCAAAGGCGATATTCATCACCGGTTGGATGGATGCCAAAGACAAACAAAAGCTTGTTTCCATCCTGAGGGAGATCTGCGGCGAGCGGTTTATCATTTCCGACGAGCGGGATCCCCACGCCCCTGTCCGCCTGATGAACATCCGTTTGTTCAAACCCTTTGAGCTGATTGTCAAGATGATGGGCATGCCCGCCAACAGCGAGATCGATCCCACCCCGCTTGCCGCCGTAACCTTTGTTCTTGTCTTTGGTCTGATGTTCGGCGATTTGGGGCAGGGGGGGATTCTGGCGGCGGGTGGTTGGTTTCTGCGGCGCTTCGGCAAGAAAAAAGCAAAAGATGAACTGGAGCAGGCAGGCGGCATTCTGATCGCCTGCGGATTGTTTGCCGCTTTGTGCGGTTGGCTCTATGGCAGCGTCTTTTCGTATGAACATCTTTTGCCGGCCCTGTGGTTTCATCCCACGGCGCACATTATGAAGTTATTCGGCATGACGATTCTGATGGGAGCGGTTTTTATCATGGTGGGGCTTGGCGTCAATATTCTCAACAGTATTTTGAATACGGATTATGCCGAAGCGTTTCTGGAGAAACGGGGACTGGCCGTCTTGATCCTTTATGTATCCATTCTCGTTTTTGCCGTGCGCTATGTAATGACGGGCCGGATGCCCGCGGCTTGGGCGATTGCAGTTTTTGCGGGGCTGCCGCTTGCTTTGTTTTCACTCCGGGGTGTCCTGGGCACGGCTCTTTTTCATATAGAAAAGATCCACAGCCTTCCTGAGTATGTTGTTGAAACGGTCATGGAGATAGTGGAAATTTTCCTGGGACTTTTCGCCAATACCATTTCATTTATTCGTGTGGGGGCGTTTGCCCTTTCCCATGCGGGATTGAGTATTGTGACCTATACGCTGGCCGGCATGGCCGATCCCGCCCTGAAATCCGCCGGTGCCATTCTGATCATTGTTGTGGGAAACATTTTTATTATCGGTTTTGAGGGATTGATTTGCGGTATTCAATCCATGCGTCTGGAATATTACGAGTTCTTTAACAAATTCTTCAGAGGGGACGGTGTGGTTTTCAGTCCGTTTACTCTGAAGGCTAAAGCATCGGAGGTGTGACATGACAAGTTTGAAGCGGCTTGTTTATGGTGTATCGGTGATTCTGATGAACTTGATGGTTCCTGCCATTGTTCCGGCGGCCGAGACGGCATCTTCCGCGCAGGGCGCGGACTGGATGGGCCTGGCCTATATCGGTGCGGGCCTGGCGGTCGGCCTGGCCTGCATTGCCAGCGGATTTGCAGTGGCCAGGATCGGCTCTTCAGCTATCGGCGCAGTGACCGAAAAACCGGAACTGACGGGCCGTACGCTGGTGTTCCTGGGGCTGGCGGAAGGGATCGCCATTTACGGTCTCATTATTGCCATTATGATAATAAACAAGTTGTAAGGTTCTGGAATGGAAAAGATATACGTTCTCGGAGATCTGCATACGGTGAGTGCGTTTCGCCTGGCCGGTGTGGAAGGCCGGGCGTCCGACCCGGATAACGCCGAGGCCGAGCTGGAGACGCTTGTTTTGCGGCCGGACGCCTCCATCGTGCTGATTACGAATGATCTAGCCTGGAATCTGCGGGAGCGTATTATCGAGATCAATTTAAAACGTCCAAAACCGGTCATTCTTGAAATTCCGGGAATCGACGACGAACTGGGATTTCGCCGGTCGGCAGTTGGTTATATTTCCGAAGCGTTGGGGATTACTTTATAAGGACAGGACATGGACGGAACAACACTGGAACAGGCCATTCAAGATGAATCTGCGCGGATGATTGCCGCCATCCGGGAAAAAGAGACGGCCGAGATGAAGCGCCTTGAAGAGGACTATGCATCGCAACTGGAGCGCTTACAAAAACAAACCGAGGCTGCAACACAAGCGCACCTGGATCAGGAGATTTCCAAAATGCAAAATCGGGCGGCTCTGGAGCGCAAAAAACTCCGGCTGCTCGGCCTGGAGCGTTTTATTGCCCAAACGGTGGAAGACGTGGTCAAGGGGATTCGACGTCATCCGCGCTACAAGCCTTATATCATGGATGCCATCTGTGAGGTTCTGGAGCGGATATCCGGCGACGCCGAAATTCGGCTTGCGTTGCAAGATCTGGCCTGGAAAGAGGACATCTCGGCGGCCATCCGGGATAAAGTCGGAGAGCGTAACCTTGTTTTTATCGAAGACCCGGATATTTGCTGGGGCGGCTTTCTGATCCGCGACAAAAAACAGGGACGCATCTTCAATCATACATTGGAAAGAATCTATTTCAGGAAATCAACCCTCATTCGCCGTGAGGCCATGAAGCGCCTGGCAGATGCCGATCCAGGGCAACAAGCTTCGAAAGAAAGCTGAGGAATGCATGTGGAAGTGATACTGACGGGAAAGGTCATCGCCATCAACGGTCCGATCGTCAGGGCTGTGGGGCTGAGCGGGATTAAGATGTTCGATATTGCGGAAGTCGGGCCCGACCGGCTGATCGGTGAAGTCATCCGTCTGGAGGGTGATCTGGCTGTGGTTCAGGTATATGAAGACAATACCGGCCTCAAACCGGGCGATGAAGTGAGCTCATACGGACGCCCGCTTTCCGTTCGCCTGGGTCCGGGGCTGATCGCCAATATTTACGACGGCATCCAAAGGCCGCTGGTCGGCATTTCCGAGGTCTGCGGAAGTTACATCCGAAAAGGGGTCAAACTTTCACCGCTGTCGCAGGATAAGAAGTGGGATTTCCAGCCGCTTTTAGAACCGGGGACGGAGGTCCGGGAGGGCATGGTTTTGGGTGAAGTCCGGGAAAGCCCGCTGGTTGTTCACCGCGTTCTGGTACCGCCGGGAATATCCGGAACACTTTTACATCTGGCGGACGCAGGCGCTTACACCGTTGAGGAAGATCTTTTTTCCATCCGTCAGGTCTCCGGCTTGTATCAGGGGAAACTTGCCGCCTACTGGCCGGTGCGCAGACCGCGTCCCAGCCGTCTTCGCAAAAAACCCTTTGTGCCGCTTGTAACCGGCCAGCGCATTATCGATACATTTTTCCCCATTGCCCGGGGAGGGACAGCCGCGATTCCCGGCGGATTCGGAACCGGTAAGACCATGACGCAGCACGCTCTGGCCAAGTGGTGCAATGCGGATATCATTGTTTACATCGGTTGCGGAGAACGCGGCAACGAGATGACGGATGTTTTGACCGATTTTCCAAAACTGATTGATGAGCGAAACGGCAGACCGCTGATAGAGCGGACCGTCATGATTGCCAACACTTCCAATATGCCGGTGCCGGCGCGCGAAGTGAGCATTTACACCGGCGTGACGATTGCCGAATATTACCGCGATATGGGATACAGCGTGGCCGTTATGGCGGATTCCACGTCTCGCTGGGCGGAAGCCCTGCGGGAACTGGCCAGCCGTCTGGGTGACATGCCGGCCGAAGAGGGATTCCCTCCCTATCTCGCCACACGTCTGGCCGAATTCTATGAGCGCGCGGGGCTGGTGGAGACGTTATCGGGGCGTGATGGAGATATTACCATCATCGGCGCGGTATCTCCTCCAGGCGGAGATTTTTCGGAGCCGGTCACTCAGCATACCTCGCGGTTTGTCCGGTGTTTCTGGGCGCTCGACAAGACGCTGGCCGATGCCCGCCACTATCCATCCATCAGCTGGATCGAAAGTTACACTGAATATCTGCACGATATCGAAAACTGGTGGAATCATCACGACGCCCAGTGGCTTGCCACCCGCAACGATGTCATGAACATTCTGCTGGAAGACCACCGCCTGGAGCAGGTGGTGAAACTCGTGGGCAGCGACGCGCTGCCGCCCGCCCAGCAATATGTCCTTTTTTGCGCCGAAACCGTCAAAAACGCTTTTCTGCAGCAGAACTCTTTCGACCCGGAAGACAAGTTCTGCTCGCCCGAAAAGCAAATCAAGCTTTTAGCCTGTCTTTTGTATCTGTACCGCAAAGGCATGGAACTGGTGCAGACCGGCATAAGCGTCAAGGACATTGCGGCGCTGGATGCGGTTTCAGAAATGGTGCGGCTCAAATCAGAAATTCCCAACGCGGCAATTGACCGGATTGACACTTACCGGACGCGGCTCGAACAGGCGCTTGCCGCGCTTGGGACGAAGGCCAATGGAGGATAACATGCCCGCGGAAATCGAGTATACGAATCTTTCGGGAATTTCCGGCCCGCTGATTTTTGTAGACGGTGTTTCGGGTGTCGGTTACGGAGACATTGTGGAAATCCGCGACGCAACCGGAGCGGTGCGCATTGGTCAGACGCTGGAAGTGGATGAACAGCGGGCTGTTGTTCAGGTGTTTGAAGGAACGAGCGGGCTTTCCGTCAGCTCGACGCGTGTTACGTTTGTGGGACGTGCCCTGGAAATTCCCGTGGATCGCGACATGCTGGGCCGGGTGTTCGACGGTCTGGGACGCCCCATCGACGGGGCGCCGCAGGTGGTAAGCGACCGGATGATGAACGTCAACGGCCTGCCGATCAATCCCTGGAGCCGTGAATATCCACGCGATTTCATCCAGACCGGTATTTCCGCGATTGACGGCATGAACACGCTCATCCGGGGGCAGAAGCTTCCGATCTTCTCGGGAAGCGGCATGCCGCATAATCGTATTGCCGCGCAAATCGCCCGCCAGGCTCGAATTCTGACCGCGGAAGAAGAGTTTACGGTTATTTTTGCCGCGATGGGCGTCAAGTTTGACGTCGCCCGTTTTTTCATTGATTCCCTGGAGGAGTCGGGCGTGCTCACACACTCGGCCATTTTCTTGAGTCTGGCCGACTCGCCCTCCATCGAACGCCTGGTCACGCCGCGAACGGCGCTGACGCTTGCCGAGTATCTGGCCTTTGAAGAAGGCATGCATGTTCTGGTCATCCTCACTGACATGACCAATTACTGCGAGGCACTGCGCGAGTTATCCAGTTCGCGCGGGGAAATCCCTTCCCGCAAAGGTTATCCCGGCTACCTATACAGCGACCTTGCGTCTGTTTATGAGCGCGCGGGACGCCTGAAAGGCGGCCGCGGGTCCATCACACAGGTACCGATTCTTACCATGCCCAGCGACGACATTTCCCATCCCGTTCCCGATCTGACCGGTTATATCACCGAGGGGCAGATCGTTCTGGAACGGGCGCTTTTCAACAAAGGTATTTATCCGCCCATTGCGGGTTTGCCGTCTCTTTCCCGTTTGATGAAAGACGGCATCGGTGAAGGCCGAACCCGCCAGGATCACGGCCAGGTGGCGGCGCAGCTTTTTGCATCCTACGCGAAAGTCAAACGCATCAGGGCTCTGGCGGCCATTGTCGGAGAAGAAGAACTCTCTGATCTGGATAAAATTTATTTGAAGTTCGGCAATGCGTTTGAAGAACGATTTCTGCGGCAGGGGGAAGACGAAAACCGCACCATTGACCAGACCCTTGAAATCGGCTGGCGGATGCTGTCGCTGTTACCGAAGGACGAATTGTATCGCATTCGCCGGGAAGACATTCATCGCTATTATTTGCCTGAGACGGAGAGTGACTGATGCCCG